>NZ_JBHRSW010000013.1:0-644 GCF_042646125.1 Agaribacter flavus | reverse complement strand
CGTACCATGCCCGCAGCATGAGTTGGGCGCAAAGGTTGAAGCGAGTATTCAATATTGATGTCACTATATGTGAGCCATGTGAGAGTGCTCAGGTCAAGATAATGGCATGCATTACAGACGCTGCCACCGTAACCGATCATTTTAGACCGTTCTGTACAACTGTCTGATTTAAGTTTAATGGTGCGGCACTAATATGCCTCACGATACCGGCTGACACTTTATGGTGTGTTTTGCCATTGTCATTAGCAATCAACACTGTCTTGCGGTTTTTCTTTAGTAATGTGCCTGTCACCGTCTTGCTATCGTGGGTAAATTGCACTTTCATGCCAGGACGCAGCATGGCGAGCGCTTCTCTGTCTTGTTTCGCTTGTAATTCATCAATGCGGTCAACGACAGCACGATTGAGGGTATATAATTGGTCGATAGATAGTAAGCGTCATTAGAACCACACATTCCTCAAAAGCCTCACACAATAGAAAATAGGGTTTTCAATCAACGAGAACCTAGGATGAACAAACGATCAAAAAAACAGTGGCAACATATCATGCAGATGCATGCACAATATACGGGTACAACGTAAGCGATCAAAATAGACCGTTCTTCTTTTACTAAGTTGAGCCCCTAAAATGAGGTCATTGATTAAG
>NZ_JBHRSW010000012.1:0-29345 GCF_042646125.1 Agaribacter flavus | reverse complement strand
AAATCATACTATCGTCAACTGCTTGGGCTACCACTATCAACAAATTTATTCTTAAAATGGGTGCGAGATGTCAGGATCATTATAGCGTCAGAAATTGTCTTAAACTTATAATTACAGTGAACGCACATCCAAATAATCTCTTAACTACAATAAACATTGGTAAACGTCTAACCATTAAATGTTGCCACGGCCTCCGATACTATTACATTTTGAACAATAATTAATTTCGAGAATAAGCAATTAATTTGATAGAACTAAACGATAGACTAGTCGCATGTTTTATCAAAGCAAAAACTAGTTCCGGATGCGAATGTTAAAAGTGACATATCATTTCATAGCAATTCGACAACTAGTGACATTAAAAGATTCGGTAACCTTATGAAATCCTCTTTACTAGTTATATTTTGTACTTTATTACTTGGAATGCATACTTTTAACCTATCTGCAAAAGAAAGTTCAGTGTCTCAGGCTATGGCAGTCGATATTTTAATTGGCTCCGATGACATCACCGGCTTGCGTCTTGCTTATCGACCACATGTTTTTGAATGGAAAGATGCACCTTTCTTTGACAAGCTAGACATTTATTGGGAGGTCAGTGTCAACTTCTGGGAATATGGCGAATCGAATCAGCACGAAACAAATTACGTTATTGCTCTATCACCAGTTATTGGCAAAACCTTCTACCATGTGAAAGGTAAATACCCTTTGCGGTGGGAGTTTGGGATTGGCGTATCACTAGTCGAAAATACGCAGTTCGCGGGTAAAGATATAGGTTCGCATTATCAGTTTGAAGATCGCCTTGGGTTAGCTTTAGATTTTGGCAAGTTAAATAAACAATCAATAGCATTAAGATACATGCATTACAGTAATGGTGGGTTGAACAGTAAAAACCCGGGCGTTGATTTTGTAAATATATCGTATGCGTATTCTTTTTAACAAAAAGAAATATAATCTCCCTTATGGGGTATCCTTTGAAAGGTACCCCTATTTTTCTAAAAAAAACATTTAACATAAGACGGAAGCAAAAAATGAGCCCTCAAAAAAAACATGTTGAAATAGCCATTATAGGTACAGGCACTTCAGGAATGGGTGCATATAGAGAAGCTCGAAAGATGACTGACAGCATAGCATTAATAGAAGGGGGGGAATACGGGACCACATGTGCCCGCGTCGGTTGTATGCCCTCAAAATTATTAATCGCACCGGCTGAAGTCAGGCATCGAGCTGAGTTATTTTCACAATTTGGCCTAAAAGGCTCGATTCCCGACGTCGATGGCGCAGCTGTCATGCAACGCGTCCGCAACGAACGGGATCGTTTT
Organism: Agaribacter flavus; assembly: GCF_042646125.1. Lineage (NCBI taxonomy): Bacteria > Pseudomonadati > Pseudomonadota > Gammaproteobacteria > Alteromonadales > Alteromonadaceae > Agaribacter > Agaribacter flavus. Next base: position 28,026 of record NZ_JBHRSW010000012.1, on the reverse strand, counting down.
GTAGCTTTTGTTAACGAGGACGTAGAAGAGTTTGATGCAAAACACAAAATAAAGGCTTACGCAAAATTTGTGGATGACCATACCTTAGCGTTATCAAATGGCGATTCAATTAAAGCGGAAAGAATAATAATTGCAACTGGTTCACGACCCAATATCCCAAATTTTTTCAACTCTGCTGAGGACCGGTTAATTACAAACGACGACGTTTTCGATTGGACAGACTTACCCAAATCGGTAGCCGTTTTTGGAGCTGGTGTAATTGGGCTAGAATTAGGACAAGCATTATTTCGTCTAGGTGTGAAGGTACACCTATTTGGTGCTGAAGATTTGGTTGGTCCCCTTTCTGATCCTGCGGTGAGAAATTATGCCTTAGAAACTTTCAAAAAAAAATTTCCATTTCATAGTAGCGGCGAAGTAAAAGAAATAAAACGCGTCGATAACGGAGTCCAAATTACTTTTAGATCGAAACCAGATGATGACATAACTGTTGAAACATTTGACTACTTACTTGCTGCGACTGGGCGAAGAGCCAATGTTGACAATATTGGTTTAGAAAATACTAGTCTAAAACTAGACAAGCGAGGGGTACCTTTATATGACCCTCTATCGATGCAATGTGGAAACAGTCATATTTTCATTGCTGGTGATGCAAATTCTGACATTCCATTACTTCACGAAGCGTCAGATGAAGGTCGTTTGGCTGGTGAGAATGCAGCACGCTACCCTTCTGTGTACAAACGAGCAAGAAAAGTACCTTTAGGAATAGTGTTTTCAGATCCTCAAATTGGCACTGTCGGGAAATCTTATCGTGAGCTTAGCGAAAACGGTGTAGATTTCGCTATTGGCGAAGTTAGTTTTGAAAATCAAGGACGCTCTAGAGTCATGTTAATGAATAAGGGACTAATGAGGCTATATGGAGACCGCGATACTGGCATATTACTAGGTGGAGAAATGATTGGCCCAGGACAAGAGCATCTAGCTCATTTACTCGCTTGGACTATTCAAATGCGTATGACTGTTGAAGAAATTTTACAGTTGCCTTTCTATCACCCTGTAATTGAGGAAGGTCTGCGATCAGCCTTACGTGTTTTATTGCAAGAAATGGGGATGGGGCCGCAACCACCACTGAATTGTATCGATTGTGGTCCGGGAGCGTAATTTGTGATTGATTTGTATATTTGGCGTACCCCAAACGGCTACAAACCATTAATTTTTGCAGAAGAGGCAGGTATCGAATACAGGATTCATCCTATTGACATAAGTAAAGGAGAACAGTTTGAGCCTAGATTTTTAGACATTTCCCCAAACAACAAAATTCCGGCCTTGATAGACGGCTCTTTAAGCATATTTGAATCTGGTGCAATCTTGTTATATTTAGCGCAAAAGTTTAAATGTTTTTTGCCCAGCGAAAAATCTGCTTACTACGATGTATTGCAATGGTTAATGTGGCAGGTAGGCGGTCTAGGTCCGATGATGGGCAAGCGTCAAGATACTGTATAAAGCTTCGAAATAGTGAATTTCTGAATCTCCATAAACGGTATATAAAAAAGCGCAGTCAAATTTTTTATTTTTATTCATAAATTGAATTGGCAAGATGGATTCAGTCACTCACAGCATAATAAGCGTCTATACCTAAAAGTGTAAAGCGATATATATACGTTTGCAAGTAAGTCATCTTTTAAAGCAGTTAGTCTTATCTTTTTAACTTGTTAATACTTCTGCTTTTCTTTGGTTGATGTTGTGGCGCAGTGTGGTGCTGTGCCTCATCATTTTGGCTAGCTATACAGTTTTCATTCAATTACTGATATTACCATCGTTTGCGCCGTCGATTTTGCACGTGTAATTGATGTGCGCATTGGTAAAGAGCAAGCGGCTTTGCACACTTGGAAATAGCGACAAAACTATTGTCTTATTATGAGAGGATAGTATCGAGTCAAGCAACTCAACAATATTGAAGTGGCCCAGGATATTCTTAAGCGAAACAGCCCAGCAATCAAACATTAAAGTTGATTATTGATCGACCGATAAAATAGGTACTTAACAAAATGCTTTCTAATTTTTATTGGGATAATCATGAAAGTTAATAAAATCATAATATTGCAAGCCATCATCGTATCAATTCTTATGATAACGCCGATCATTGCGCTAAAAATGGTCGCCAATAAGGGCTCAAATGCAATACAAGAGACTAACAATGTATATTCACAATTAATTGTAAATCTTTCGGAGATAGATGCCGCGTTAAAAAATGCTCGCTTCCACGGATACGCTGCGTTTATGCATGATGAGACTTTAGAAGTTTCATCTTATCATACTCATCCATTTGAGCTTCATTCAAATGTTGTACGTGATGAAATCACCACTGCAAATCAAAAGTGGGAAGTAATTTTTACTTATCTAGAACAAAGCCCACGCTACGCCAACGATATTAATATTTTGAAATCCCACTACGACAAATATTATTCACAGGGTGCCGCTTTGGTGAATGAGGCGTTAAGTCAAAAAGATTTCGACGCGATTGTGCGCATTACCACAGCCGTAATTCCCGAATACGCGCAGTTTTCGGCTGAAATCCAAGCCCTTATTGAAAAAATTAAAACAGAGGTGATAGTTGCCTATGAAGACTCTCATCAAGATATAGATAACTTAACGCTTGGTCTTATCTTATTTTATGTTGCAGTCATGTTCTTGTATGTTGGATTTTCGTATTGGTTCCAAAGGCTTATTTCAGAACCCCTAGATAAAGCAGTTCAGATTGTTGAAAAAATAGCCAGTGGTAATTTATCAATAAACAGCTTTGCGCCTCGTAAAGATGAGTTTGGGTTTTTGTTTAATGCAATTGAAAAAATGAGAAAAAGTTTATCAGATATTGTAACGACCATTTCCGTTGATTCTAACATGGTGGAAGAGTTTAGTGTGGAGCTTAAGAACTCATCTCGACAGTTGGATCACAAGTTAGACTTGCAAGTGAGCGCTTTGTTAGAAGCTTCTGGATCGCTAGACGAACTCCAAAAAAATCTCGAATGTGTAAGCGACTCATCTCTTAAGACAAGTTCGAAAGCTGTGGATGCCGGTGACTCCTGTACCGACTCTATTCATCATGTCAAAACAACAGAAGATGGTATTTTAAATGTGTCAAAGTTAATGCAATCTACAAAAACTCGCGTCTCTCAACTGTCTGAACAGGTCGAGCAAATTGGAAGCGTAACGGATGTAATACGTGACGTTGCTGAGCAGACAAATTTATTGGCGCTAAATGCAGCGATTGAAGCGGCTAGAGCGGGTGAATTAGGAAGAGGGTTTGCTGTAGTTGCAGACGAAGTAAGAAGCTTAGCTGAGAGAACGACCGAGTCCGTTGTCCAAATTTCGGCAATGATAAAGACCATTCAAGACCACACTATAGAAACCGTAAATAGCATGAATGAGAGTTACGAAAACACTTCTCATGTCGTCGAGAAAACTGAAAAAACACAAGAATCAATGAAGAATATAGGCCAAGCGACTGAATTAGTTAGCCAGTTAATAAAAGAAGTAGCAGAGTCGATACTCAAAGAAACAAAAACCTCTACAGAACTGTTAAATAATATTCATGAAACCAGTCGGATTTCCAAAGAAAGCAAAGAGTTGGTAGTCGGTGTTGCCGGAGCCTCCAATAAACTAGCTGATATTTCAAAACGGTTAAAAACTTCAACAACGGGTTTCACACTATAAAAATAACCCTCATTAAATCTTTAAGGCCGACCTGTAAAAGCTTATAGGTCGGTACTTAGAGAATAAAGGTCAAATCTGTGTCAATTCACTAAACACGATGAAGATGTTATCTGATCGCTCTTCAATTTTGTAGACACTCAGCTAGCGAGTTCGAACATTTTCTCAAATTCATGTAGTGGCCGGTGAGATTAATTCGTCATATACTTCAAGCTATAAGCGAGCGTCGTCACGTTAACACGACACAATCAGAGCATCGGACTCATGAAGCAAAACACCAAAAATTGGCTAAAGAATGTTAAACGAATTTGGGTTGCAATGGGGATTGTTTTTACTCTATGGCTCGTGTATTCCATGCAAGCAAAAAATTTACCTGACGGACTCTTTGAAAGTAATGCACTAATTACGTTTGAAGAACATAAAGAGTATTTTCGCTACACGCCTACCCATCAATTTGATGAGGTATTAATTTTCTTTCCAGGGGCTTTGGTTGATACTAGGGCTTATTTGCCACTATCTAAGCAACTTGCAGAAAAAAATATAAGCGTTTATCTTATTAAAATGCCGTTGAGGCAAGCAAGGCTTGGCTATCACAAGCCGATCTCTCTCAATTTGCTAAGCGATGAATCCAAAACCTATACCTTGGTTGGTCATTCTCAAGGTGCAAAGATGGCTGCGCAGTTGGTGTATGAAAATCCCGCTCTCTTCGACCGGCTAGTGTTAATTGGGACCACACACCCTCGAGATATTTCAATTGCTAACAGTTCAATACCAATAATGAAAATTTATGGTTCGAGAGATGGCGTAGCAGATGAAAATACAATAATGGCAAACAAATCAAAACTTCCCTCGCATACTCAGTTTTTAAAAATTGAGGGCGCAAACCATGCACAATTTGCGTACTACGGTTTTCAGCTTGGTGATAGCGCCGCTGACATTGATAGAGAGACTCAGCAAAGCATCACTTTAACAAATATTCTTTCATTTATATCTGAAAACTAATATCGTCGAAAGTGCGCCGGCCAAAAACCAGCTTGCTCATTGACTTAAACGGCAAAACACCGCACTAATTTTGCCATCATTACAAATGAGAAACCACAAAACCACCAGCAATACAGTTGTCACGGCGGCTAGTAAAATAGTCTGTTGCTCTATATATTCACCGAAATAGCGCTCTTACAAGCTATAATTTACGGGCCTTGCTACGCTGTCAACAACCGGAGTCGGATTAGAAGGTTTGGCCCAAAGTTTTTCATGGATAATGGTATGGACTCACCCCACTTAAAATCGGCTTCGTAGTGAGCCATGATGTAATTGAAAGAAAACATCAAAACGGAATGAGTCCAAATGAAGATTACAACAATTGGTTTATACCCATTCCACTTCAACCTGCAGGTTTTAGCACCTGAAAATTATCGGAGATCCGCGTATTAAGTGAGTCTGCAATTTCCAGCAATGTCTTATCGAAAAACTGCCGAATTTGTTGTCGAAATTCCTTAGCAGTTGCAAAATAACGATTATTTCGCGCATGCTCGTTCATCACTTTCCACAAACGCTCTATAGGGTTGAGGTTCGGGCTGTATGGCGGTAAATAGTGTAATTGTATGCCCAACTCTGTGGCTTTATCTTTGACGATTTGCGAACGATGATAGCCAGCACCGTCCAATATCAAATGCAATGTGTGATTTGGCGGATATTTCGCTTTTAGTCCGTCGAAAAAGGCGCAGATAGTGTCACTATTTATGGTGTCGTAATCTTGTACGGTGGCTCTATCTAACTGACCCAACTCAATACCACCAATAAGATTCATCCGTGTGCGACTACCTGTTGTAACGACGGGTTTATCTACGCCTTTTTTTATCCATCCACAGCTCATTTTAGTGGCTTGGGTTGGATGAACGGCATCCATAAAGATGATGCTTTCATCTTCACTTAGTGCATCTCGCAACGATGCATATGCGTCGATAAATGCGGCTTGTTTCTTTTCATCGAACTTGTGCGGTACGCCTTTAGGCTGTTTATAGCTAAAACCGTGTTGGTGAAGCCATTTATTCATGCCTGATACGGAATACGTGATAGCCCATGTGGCTTTGACATAAGCCACAATCTGATGAATATGCTGATAGGTAAACTCGGATAAATGGGCGATGAGTTGCTTTGTTTGCTCAGTATTCAAGTGACTGCTAGAGCCTCCGCCTGCCGGCTTTAGCTTCATTTTCACACTGTAATCACTAATGTAGCAAGTGATCGTCGCCTCACTCTTACGCAATGCTTGGGATATCATGGTAAGCGACCAACCTTCCGAGCGAAGCAGCACCGCTTTGATGCGATCACACTCTCGCTTATCACGGGCTTTGGCATGTCGTGATTCGAGTGCGGCTTTTTGTTCAGATGTGAGGGAAATATCAATCATGGTAATAGAGTGATCCTCTATTCATTGAAAATCAAGCATTTTCATTGATCACGGGTATAGAGTTTACTCTGACCCCTTTATTCGAGTACACTCATCGACCATTTGAAAACAATGAGCAATGAGTCAAGGCCAAACAAGCAACATGCTTGGCTCTCCCTAAGTGTCAAACGGCGTATTTAACATTCATGAGTAGTACAGAAACAGAACAAAGTCCCCAAAAGCCTGCACAACAACAGGGCTTTTTTGGCAATTTAATTTTTAACATCGCCATTCCGGTAGTCATAATGAGCTATTTGAGTAGCGAAGAATACTTAGGGCCGATGTGGAGTGTTGTCGTCGCTTTAGCTTTTCCCTTAGGTTACGGCTTATACGACTTAAAAATAAGCAAAAAAGTCAATGCCTTTTCGGTACTAGGGGTAATTAGCGTCCTCCTCACAGGCGGAATTTCTTTGCTCAAGTTACCGTCAGAATACATGGCGATTAAAGAAGCGAGTATTCCTGCTATTCTGGGGATCGCAGTTTTAGCCACGCAATTCAGTAAAAAGCCCTTAGTAAAGCTCATGATCCTCAACGATCAAATCGTAAACTGGGATAAACTCAATGCAACACTTTCAGAAAAAAACAAACATAAAGAGTTTAGTCAAAAAATAGCGGTAAGCAGCTATATTGTTGCGGCTTCTTTCTTTTTATCATCAGCACTGAATTATTTCTTGGCGAAATGGATTTTGGTCTCTGAGCCTGGTACAACGGCCTACACTGAAGAACTCGGTAGGATGACCGCCTTGAGCTATCCAGTCATTGTTATCCCGAGTATGATCCTATTGGTCGGTGCCTTAATTTACTTATTTAAGCAAATAGGAAAATGCACAGGCGAGCCAATTGAAACGTTTCTGCACCAGTAGCGTATTGATTGCTCAAATACACTCGCCAAAATTGCTGGGCGTCGCGCCCAGCTAATTCAATTTATTTGGTCGCTATCGACCATGTTTTTCATCTAAAAGCGAAAATATGTTTTTAGCAATATCGGTATTGTTCAACTGCCCTTTAAAGCGCTCCACCTGAGGACCAAAGCCAAATACAAAGACATCCTCTCCAGTATGACCGTTGGTTGTCCAACCTGTATTTGTGCGTTTGTCCAAAATTCGCTTAACAATACTCTCAACATCCCTATTGGGTGATTCACTCGTAATTAAAGACAATAAGTTCTTTTCTTCGAGTTTTAATTCGAAACCAAGCTGCTGAGCCAGATAAGCCGATTTATCGTCAACGCGCTTTAGACCTTTGGCGATACTCATAGGCGAAGCTTTCACGCCTTTTAACCAACTCGGATCCCAACGGTATCCATCGCTCGCTGCGACAGTCAGACCTCCTGTGCTATGGTCTGCTGTGATAATAACCAAAGTATCGGGGTGTTTAGCTACATATTCGCGCAAATATTCCACAGTCTTAGCCAAGTCATACATTTCGTTCATTGCACCGGCGATATCATTTGCATGACCCGCCCAATCTACCTGACTGGCTTCCACAAGCAGAAAAAAGCCCTTATCATTTGTAAGTTGACGCAATGCCGCTTTCGTCATTGTACGCAGTCGAGTGGGATCCTCCGAATCAAGCGCCCATGGTAATTCAAAGCCACCAAACAACCCTAAAACAGGCTGTCCAAGCTGCAAAGTTGATAGTTGCGTTAAATCATCGATGTACTGATAGCCTTCTGCCTGAAACTCAGACACAAGGTTTCGGTCGTCACGGATAAAATTAGTCGTACCCGCGCCTAAAATGACGTCGGCAATAAATTGTTCACCAATTCTGTTGTCGAACACACTATCTGCAATCGCGTCGTAATTTTTGCGTGATTCATTTGCCACCATATATGAAGCTGGCGTCGCATGGACAACCGTTGAGGTTACCGCCACTCCCGTCTTTAAACCGTATTGTTTGGCTCTGTGCATGACAGTTTCAATAGGCTGTTTGTCCACATCCATACCCACAGCACCGTTGTATGTCTTAATGCCTGTGGCCAAAGCGGTAGCTGATGCCGCAGAGTCCGTAACGTAACCAGATACTTTGGCAGGATATGTCCGTGCGGAGCCAAGCAAAATATCATCGAGCACAGTCAGTTCAAGTTCATCGGTTTCAGGATTATCCATGTAATACCTGAAAGCGGGTACATATGCTGGTCCCATACCGTCCGCAACGACCATGACAATGTTTTTTGGTAAGCCATTGAGTGCTGTTTCACTCGTTATTTTTTGCCCCTGATGATTTTTGCTTGGTTCGCTTGCACAAGCACTTACTAATATTGAGGCAATGCCTGCAAAAATGTACGTTTTTATTCTTATACTCATCGTCTTCTCTAAATCCCTAAAACTCAGTTACGTCCAAATTCAACCCTACTCTGATCAAGATTATACACGTTGTATCAGGGTCTGTTGATCTTTGCCGAACAATTTTGCAGTGGTTTGTACTGCATGTTCGCAAGGTAGAGCAACTGTAGTGCTGTTGTTCTGGATAAATAGAACAATAAGTCAGCAGAAATGAAGCGTATAATGTGTCCTTTGATATCAATCACAGCCAAACATTCACAACATTTATTTAAACGCTGATAATTATGTAAATTAATTATATAATCGAAATTCCTGAATGTTCTGCGCCCAAGGAATACCGTATTGAATATAGCCAAAATTGACTTAAACCTTTTGGTTTACTTAGATGTTCTACTTAGAGAGGGTAGCGTAACCAAAGCGGCCAATCAGCTTAGTATCACGCAGCCAGCGATGAGTAACGGCTTAAAGCGCCTGAGAGACTTGTTTAAAGACCCTTTGCTTGTACGCACAAGCGATGGCATGACACCAACCAAACGTGCAATAGAGTTGCAACCCGTTATTCGCGATGTATTGGCTAAGTTGGAATCTTCTATTCAACCAGAGGTTGAGTTTGACCCCGCAACGAGCACCCGCACATTTCGCATCATGACCAGTGATTACGCTGAATCAACCTTATTGCTCGAATTAGTCGGTCGACTAGCCAAAATGGCACCGAATATCACCTTAGATTTAATCACACCGAGTGACGTCACCTTTCACGATGTAGAGCAAGGTAAAGTCGACATGGCGATTAATCGCTTTGATGAACTGCCTTTGTCTTTCCATCAAAAGGTGATTTGGTATGATACTTTCTCCTGTGTCATCTCTGCCGACCACCCTGATAAAGACAACTTTAGTTTAGATGCCTATTTGAGCGGCCAACACATTTGGGTGAGCAAGACAGGTTTTGGTGTGGGCGTGGGCATTGACCCTACTGAGGTGCAAAAACTTGGCTGGGTCGATGCAGAACTCATCAAATTAGGTAAACAAAGAGATATTCGAGTGTTTACGCGCCACTATCACGCAGCATTGCAGCTAGCAAAATCTCAGAACCACATTGCTACCTTGCCTAGTAAAGCCGCAAAAATATTCAAAGATGATCCTGCGATTGCCGTTGTTGAACCGCCCTTTGATATACCTCCGATCGCGCTAAAAATGGCTTGGAGTGCTTTGCTTCATCACGATGCGGGTCATGTTTGGCTGCGTCGCTTAATTACTGAAGTCGGCAGTGGCATGCAAAATTAGAGCATGCGGCAAAACAGGATTATGTCGGATAGTGGATGAGCTAGCAGAATAAAAATTTGTTTTTCACGGATGAAAAACCAAAGCGTATATGGATATACTTGCCGCGTTTTTTATTCTGCTAGCTGATCCACTATCCGGTACAATACTGAACACTGGCACCTAGCCCAATAAGATAGTTATATTTAATTATATAAAAATACATGATAATGGTTGACCAAACTAGCAAACCAGATTACATTTGAGCGCATACATTAAGCGTACAGCAAATTAACGAATAATGAACACATTTAACGTTTCAATTCTGCTTCTACTCGGTCTGGCAAATCAACCGCACGGGTAGCGCTTACTTTAAATTTAGTAAAACCCGTGCAACGCACGGGTTTTTTTTTGAGTCAACTTTACAGACATAGGAGAGCAAAATGAGTGATAAAGTGATTATCTTTGACACTACATTGAGAGATGGTGAACAGGCGCTGCCTGCTAGTTTAAGTGTTCGCGAAAAACTTCAGATTGCTCTTATGCTCGAAAAGCTTGGTGTTGATGTTATTGAGGCAGGTTTTCCGGTCTCATCTCCCGGCGATTTTGAATCTGTACAGTTGATAGGGAAAGAAATTAAAAATTCAACGGTATGTGGCTTATCAAGAGCCTTAGCTAAAGATATAGACGCTTGTGGACAGGCTTTACGCGTTGCTGAAAACTTTAGAATACATACCTTTATCGCAACTTCGGACATTCATGTCGGCACAAAATTGCGCAAATCTCAGGATGAAGTAGTTGAGATGGCGGTAAACGCAATTAAGCATGCAAAAAAATACACCGATGACGTCGAGTTTAGCTGTGAAGATGCAGGCCGTACGCATATTGACTATCTCTGCAGAATGGTCGAATCAGCGATCAACGCTGGTGCGACTACTGTAAATATTCCTGACACAGTTGGTTACACAGTACCGTCGGAATTTGGTGGGATCATCCATCAACTGTTTAATCGTGTACCTAATATTGATAAAGCCATTATTTCTGTTCACTGCCACAACGATTTAGGCTTGGCGGTGGCAAATAGTCTTGCTGCGGTAGAAAACGGTGCGAGACAAGTTGAATGTACCATTAACGGCATTGGTGAACGTGCCGGAAACTGCTCGCTCGAAGAGATCGTCATGGCCATGCGAACACGTGAAAGTAAGCTTGGTTACACAACAGGTATTCGTGCGCAGGAAATTTCAAAATCGTCTAAATTAGTTAGCCAACTGTGTAACATGCCAGTTCAAGCCAATAAAGCAATTGTTGGCGCGAATGCTTTTAGCCATTCCTCAGGCATTCACCAAGACGGTGTACTAAAAGGGCAAAATACCTATGAAATCATGACACCAGAAAGTGTCGGAATAAATAAAAATAACCTTAACCTTACTTCTCGCTCGGGTCGACATGTTATCAAGCATCGCTTAAATGAGCTTGGATATAGTAGTGACGAATACGACCTAGAAGAAGTTTACGCGGCTTTTTTAAAGTTAGCTGACAAAAAAGGCCAAGTATTTGACTATGACTTAGAAGCCTTGTTGTTTTTCAATCAACAAAAACATGAAGACGCTTTTTATAAATTGCATTATCTGCATGCCAGTAGCGGCCAGAACATTATTCCTTCAGCAACCGTTACAATAAGCCTTGGCGACGAGAAAATTACTGAGTCTGCCACTGGCAATGGCCCAGTTGACGCGGCGTTCAACGCTATTATACGAGCGATTGACGGTAAGTCTATTAATGGCAGCGACTTGGTCGTGGTCGATTTCAAATTAGACTCGAAAGGTGAAGGAGCCGATGCACTCGCACAAGTCGGTGTTATCGCAGAGTACAAAAACCGTCGTTTTCACGGTATCGGTCTTGCCACTGATATTGTTGAAGCTGGGGTTAAATCGCTCATTTTCGTATTAAACAACACACAATTAGCCGATCAAATCGATCAGCAAAAGCAACACAAAGTTTCAGGAGTATAAAAAGTGGCGAGTCATAAAATCGCTGTATTAGCAGGGGACGGCATCGGCCCTGAAGTAATGCAAGAGGCAAACAAAGTCTTACAAGCTGTTTCACAAAAATATAGCATCACATTCGAATGCGCTGAATATGCAGTTGGCGGTTACGCAATCGATACGCAAGGCGAAGCATTACCAGCGGCAACCCTAAAAGGCTGTGAACAAGCGGACGCCATATTGTTTGGTTCTATCGGCGGCCCCAAGTGGGATAGCTTACCCCTCGAAAAAAGACCAGAACGTGCCGCGCTTCTTACTCTGCGTAGTCACTTTGATTTGTTTAGTAACTTACGCCCAGCAAAAATTTATAAAGGCCTCGCGCACTTATCTCCCTTGCGCTTTGATATTGCTGAAAATGACGTCGATGTATTAGTCGTGCGTGAGCTCACCTCTGGTATTTACTTTGGTCAGCCAAAAGGATTAGAAGGTGAAGGCGAGGAACAACGCGCTTTTGACACGATGGTGTACTCTAAACAAGAAATTCGCCGAATCGCCCACTCTGCATTCAAAGCTGCGCATAAGCGCAAGGGCAAAGTTACCTCAGTGGATAAAGCGAATGTACTGGTCTGTAGCCGCTTGTGGCGTGAAGTTGTTGAAGAAGTCGCGAATGAATACACTGACGTTACGCTAGAACATATTTATATCGACAATGCTGCAATGCAACTCATTGTTAACCCTTCGCAGTTTGACGTATTACTATGTTCAAACTTATTTGGTGATATTTTATCAGACGAATGCGCCATGATAACGGGCTCAATGGGCTTGCTACCCTCTGCAAGCATTAATGGTGACGGTTTTGGCATGTACGAACCAGCGGGTGGCTCTGCACCAGATATTGCAGGTAAAGGCATTGCTAACCCAATCGCACAAATACTTTCCGCATCAATGATGTTGCGCTTTAGTCTAGGCTTAGAATCAGCCGCTGACGCAATAGACAAGGCGGTTGTTAAAACGCTTGAAGATGGCGTATTAACGGGTGAATTACTAAGTGCCGATAAAAAACACCTCGCAAAATCTACCGCAGAAGTCGGCGACTATGTAGTTAAGCAAATATTAGAGGCGTAGATAATGTCTAAAACACTATATGAAAAAGTCTTAGAACAGCATATTGTCGACCAAGTTGGTGATGACTTGTTACTGTATATTGATCGCCACCTTATTCACGAAGTCACATCCCCCCAAGCGTTCGCTGGCCTAAATGAAAAAGGGCGGAAAGTACGTCGTCCAGACCTGACCTTTGGAACAATGGATCACAGTATTTCAACACGCTCACTGGCGATAGATGCTTGTGGCCCGCAAAACGCTTTGCAATTGAATACACTGGCAAGCAATTGTGCCCAGCACGGCATTGAATTATTCCCAGTGGGTCACAAAAATCAGGGCATTGTGCACGTTATGGGACCAGAATTGGGTTTAATTCAACCCGGTATGACCGTGGTTTGCGGAGATTCTCATACCGCAACGCACGGCGCTTTTGGTGCTCTTGCCTTTGGCATAGGTACCTCTCAAGTTGAGCATGTCTTTGCCACTCAAACGCTCAAACAAAGTCGCGCCAAGAGTATGCTAGTAAAAGTAAATGGTAAGCTAGGTTTAGGCGTCACAGCGAAAGATATTATATTGGCAATCATCGGTAAAATTGGTCATGCCGGCGCAACGGGTCACGTTATTGAGTATGCCGGCGAGGCCATTGAGGCGCTGAGTATGGAAGAGCGTATGACAATCTGTAATATGAGTATTGAGGCAGGTGCAAAAGCAGGATTGATTGCTCCCGACGATACCACCATTGCATACATAAAAGGTAGAACACATGCCCCTAGCGATGCTAACTGGGAAGAAGCCGTGACTTATTGGCAGTCATTGTACTCAGATGCCGATGCATCGTTTGATAGCATTGTTGAATTAGACGCAAAAGAGATTGCACCGCAAGTCACTTGGGGCACCAACCCTGGACAAGTTATTGGTGTTGACAGTCCAATTCCAGAACCAGAAAGCTTTGATGATCCTGTTGAAAAAGCATCAGCAGAAAAAGCACTGGCATATATGGGACTATCTGCGGGACAACGCCTTTCCGATGTTAAGGTTTCTCACGTATTTGTTGGCTCTTGCACAAATGGACGGATTGAAGATTTACGTGCAGCTGCTGAAATTGCTAAAAAAGGCAAAGTACAAGATCATGTCACCGCGATCATCGTGCCCGGTTCTGTCGCAGTAAAAAAACAAGCAGAAGCAGAATCACTAGATAAAATATTTATCGACGCCGGATTTGAATGGCGCTTGCCAGGTTGCTCAATGTGCTTGGGCATGAACGACGATATACTGCAAGCTGAAGACCGTTGTGCATCTACCAGTAACCGCAACTTTGAGGGGCGTCAAGGTCGGGGAGCTAGAACACATCTAGTCAGCCCTGAAATGGCGATTGCCGCTGCGATCACAGGCAAATTTACTGACGTACGTTTATTAGGAGAGAGCGCATGAGTGGGATCAATATTATTCACGGTCGAATGGCGCCATTGGATCAAGCAAACGTCGATACCGATCAAATTATCCCCAAACAATTTCTAACTGGTGTCACGCGCGCTGGCTATGGCAAACACTTGTTTCACGATTGGCGTTATTTAGATACACAAGAACAAGTATTAAACCCTGAGTTCTCCCTGAACAAACCCGAGTATCAGGGTGCAAACATATTGTTAACACGTGAAAACTTCGGTTGTGGCTCCAGTCGAGAGCACGCACCTTGGTCTTTGGCAGACTATGGATTCACAGCCATCATTGCCACCAGCTTTGCCGATATTTTTTACGGAAACTGCATCAATAACCAAATTTTACCGATTGCGATTAGTCAGTCGGAAACCGATGCATTGTTTAGAGAGTTAGCAAATGACTCGCAGTTATCAGTGAGTATTGACTTACCCTCTCAAGTCTTATCAGCTGGGGATCTGAGTATTTCATTTGATATTGCTGAACAACATAAAAACAACTTACTAAAAGGTTTAGACGCCATAGGACAAACCTTAGAATCAGAAGAAAAAATACTCGCCTACGAACAATCTAGGCCTGCTTGGTTATAGTTAAAATTTTGCTTTAGTTGGGTTGTATGTTGCCGATAAAAGCTACATCAACCCTCTTTATGCCAAACCGTTGGTTTGGGTAACAGTTAGCTAAAGTGAACGATGAATCAAACAATTCCAATACAATCTTTAACAACCGGCATGTATCTCATAAGGGTAGTTGAGGCGCCAGTTCGTTTGCAAGTAAAGCGCCAGGGGATAATTAAATCTCAAACAACCATAGACAATTTGATTGGCCGAGGTGTAGTAAGCGTCGAAATCGATGTTGATAAAAGTGAAGCAGATAGCCTAAATCAATTAGATTCCACATCTAACAAATCCGACGAGAAGCAAAGCCATACAAGCACGCCCTCTCCCAAAAAGATAACGAGTATTAGTTTTGAAGAACAGCAGCAACAACTTGCTGCAGCCGATAAACTCTATACGCAAGCGCGCGCAATTCAGTGTAAATTTGTCAAATCGTTAAGAAGTGGGCAAGCGCCAGATTTTGACGCCCTTCACGATCTGACACAAGATATCATTGACTCAGTATTCGATAATCCCGAAGCACTCTCGTGCTTGGTCATGCTAAAAGAAAGTAACGATTATTTAGTACAGCACAGTTTGAACTGCGCTATTTTGTTGAGTCTTTTTGCCAAGCATAAGCAACTCCCTCAAAACGAAGTTGAAGACTTGACGTACAGTGGCTTACTCATGGACATTGGCATGACATTGCTGCCGCCAGAGCTAGCAGAAAACAATAAAAAATTCAGTGAAGCTGACATTGTCGTTATGCGGACACATGTCGATATAGGGATTGAAATCCTGGAACGTCATGGCGACTTTCCCCCTACTTTTTACGATGTGATCAAGCATCACCACGAGCGTATTGATGGTAGCGGATATTTGAAAGGTTTGACGGGCGATGAAATTAGCTTGCATGCTCAAATGGCCGCTATTGTCGATACCTACGATGCAATGATAACTAGCCGCCCATATCGTGGCTCAGCAAGTTCGCAAGCAACACTAGAAGAAATGTTGGAAGACCCAGGATTTGATCAGGCCTTGGTTGAAGATTTCATAGAAGCAATTGGTCTCTATCCCGTTGGCTCCTTAGTCCATCTTGAAAGTGGGAAGCTCGCCATTGTCGCACAAGCAAATAGAAACAACGCCCTAAAACCAAAAGTGATGTCGTTTTATAGTATTCGCGGCAAACACCATACAGAAATTAAAATAATTGACTTAAGTAAAAGTACTGAAAGGATTAAAACGGCAGTGCGCCCTGAGGAGTTTGATATCAATCTTCCAAAATTCTTCAGAACCGCACTTTACCCTGCTTAGTTCAGCTTACACTTATCCAATTGGTACCAAATTGGACATGGAGCAAGGACGCTAATCTACCAATCACTCAATGCATTCATATAAAATGTATCGCCCCGAAAGTCTAATATGACTCTATCTGAACGGATTTCGATGATTTGAAGGTCATCCGTAATAAAGTCAGACTCTTGCCTGCGTAAACCATTTACTCTCACCCAACGTTCATCAGGCGAAGAAGCATACATATGTGCACTAAAACTCATTGATGGTAAGCTGTTTTGCGTATTAATAGGTAGGTCATCTACTCTGATTACATCTGTTGGCCTGTATGATTCTTGGCTTTCAACTGTATTTTGAATCGGTATATTTGGCGCGCTGTTATCAATCTCTACAATTGCTGCATTTAAGCGCCTCATCAAATCAGGTGATGCTGAACTCTGTTCCAGCGAACTTTGGTTGATAACGCGACCGCCAGTTTCGCTTTCAATAGCTTCAATACCCGACAATCCACCTTGATTCTGACTAGGTTGCTCATTGCCATCGTTAGAAGGTTTTGTTTCTGCTGCTTCACCTTGGTAGCCCAGCACAATCTCTCCAGACTGCAAAGGTACACCATTGACGTAAGCAATTTGCTGATCACTCTCCCCACCCCCATTATTCGAGTTGACAGTATTAGCATATTGGTTTGGCGAGGCGGTAATTGCGCGTTCAGTAACTGGTGAAGCATGTGGCTCTGTTTTTTCTGTCGTGGCAATTGTACTTTCTTCAACTTCACCACTATCCATATTGCTTGCTATTGGATTGGGGATCGCCTGTTTGCTATTACTCTCAACACCGGCGAGCATACGTTTATCATCACTAGGTTCTATAGCAAGCGATTCAGCCAAATCGCTGGATGTATTGTCTTGCGACTGCCACAAGGCCACCAGCTTCGGCGTCTGCATAGCAGAAAAACCCAAACCAAAACCAAACACAGCGCAAACAACTAGGAAGCCGATAGGTTTTGCATAAAGTGTAAAGTGTGAGGGCATCTCTTCAATTGCCGACATAAACAATGAATTGTGGAATTGTTGAGACAGTTGGCGATCCACTCTCTCTACTTGCTGATCGTTCTCCATCAGTCGTTTGGTTGGCGTAAGAGAACTTTTGCCATTTTGTGCTTGTGTAGTGGCGGCTGTTGCCTCAGAAGACGCAGTGCTGCCCTCCTCTATCGAGATGCTTTGGGAAAAGTCAACCTCTAAGGTGATCACGCCCATCTCGGCTAAACCCTTGATCATTTCTGGCGACTTGACCAAGCCCACTTTGCGAATTTTTACTGGGCCATTCTGCTCTAATACTGTCGTAACCATCATACCAGGTTTTAAGTCGTTGATGCTAAGCTGTTTATGCATACCACCCTCCCACGACAAGGCCGAACAAGACAAACAAGAAAAAAACCTGCAAATATCGCTTTTTCCATGCATGTTGCTGACGCTGTAACACGATATCCTGTCCCAGTACCTGACTACTTGCTGAAATCATTACGCGATGGTCGATAAACGGACGTTGCAAGGAATAAGCTAGACTTAGTCCCCTGTCGCACAGCAAATTGATAACGCGTGGAATACCACCACTGATGGAAAAAAGATGCTCCAGAGCGGCTTTGCTAAACAACTTTTGCCTGCCGTTTGCAACTGCCAATCGATGGCTAACGTATTGACCTACTTCATCTTTAGTTAAGGGCAAAAGGTGGTATCTGGCCGTTATTCGCTGCGCCAATTGTCTAAGTTCATTGCGTCGTAACAATTGCTGCAATTCGGGTTGACCAATAAGCACGACTTTAAGTAGCTTTTCTCTGTTGGTTTCAAGGTTAGTAAGCAAGCGCAATTGTTCGAGGACTTCGGGCAATAGGTGTTGCGCTTCATCGATGATGAGCACCGTGTTAATGCCCTGCTCATGGTTACTCGCGAGGCACTGTAATATCTTATCGGTAAAACCTTTTAGCGAAGCTTGAGATTGCTCATAGGCAATACCTAATTCATCACACACCGTTGCCAATAGCTCTAAAGCAGACAGTGTTGGATTGAGTATCACCGCCGTTTGTGTGTCATCGGATAACTCTTGCATGAGCTTTCTGGATACTGTTGTTTTACCTGTGCCCACCTCTCCGGTGAGCATCACAAAGCCACCCGACTCATTTAGACCATAGCTAAGATGAGCAAGCGCTTGTTGGTGCCGATTGCTCATAAATAGATAATCGGGATTGGGCGCAATAGAAAATGGATTGTCACTCAATCCATAGTAATTTAAATACACTCGTAAACTTCTGCTTATCGGCGGATAACTACGAGATAAGGTAACATGCCAAAGCAAGCTGTCCAAGCGTCTGTTGTTCATATTCAAAAGCGCTCAACAGACACAGGCAGTTTTGTTACACTTATTAGGGTCTGTTGACCTTTTGTGAACAGACTCGAAGCTTAAAGAAGACAATACAGGTACTATGCAAACATACTTAGTCGGCGGTGCAGTTAGGGACAAATTGTTAGGGCGACCTATAAAAGACAGAGACTACGTAGTCGTTGGCGCAACGATTGACGACATGCTCAAGCGTGGTTATCAGCAAGTCGGAAAAGACTTTCCCGTTTTTTTGCACCCCAAAACTAAGGAAGAATACGCACTAGCACGCACAGAAAAAAAAGCAGGCAAAGGCTACACAGGCTTTGTATGTGATAGCTCACCTCACGTTACGCTAGAACAAGATTTGTTGCGGCGAGACCTAACCATAAATGCAATGGCTATGGACGCCTCAGGCAAGTTCATTGATCCTTTTGGTGGTCAACAAGATTTAGCTAAAAAAACACTGAAGCATGTGTCTGCTGCATTTGTTGAAGATCCACTCCGCGTACTAAGAACTGCGCGCTTTGCAGCGAGATATGCCGATTACGGCTTCGCCATTCACAACGACACCCTATGCCTGATGCGCAAACTAGTGCAAGCAAGAGAGTTGGAGCATCTGAGTGCTCCCCGAGTTTGGCAAGAGACAGCGTCAGCATTACAGGATCAACATCCCCATATTTATTTCACCTTACTTAAATCCATCGATGGCTTGTCATACTGGTTTAGTGAATTGGACAAACTGTGGGGTATTCCTAATCCCTCACTTTGGCATCCTGAAATAGATACCGGTGTGCACACGATGATGGTGTTAGAAAAAGCGGTCGAATTTTCTCAAGATTTATCGGTACGTTTTTCTGCTTTAGTTCACGATCTTGGCAAAGCGCTGACCGATACAACTAACTGGCCATCGCATCACGGGCACGATGATTTGGGCTTACCGGCTATCGAGGCATGCTGTAAACGCCTCACCGTCCCAAATGAATGCAGGGACTTAGCTTTGCTCACCAGTGCTCATCATAGTGTGGTGCATCGTTTATACAATCAGTCTGCTGAAGATATTCTCGCCGTACTAAACGCGAGTGACGCTTGGCGAAGACCTGAAAGATTCAAAAAAATGCTCAATGTTTGTAAAGCAGATTTTTTAGGCCGGAAGTTTTTTGCCAATCGAGCTTATCCACAAGCAGAGGATTTTTATTCATTGTATCAACAATGCGCGGAGGTAAACGCCAAACCATATGTAGCAGCGGGTTTAAAAGGTGCGGAAATAAAATCAGCGATTGATTTAGCGCGTATCGAACTAATCAATACTTTTTTAAAAGAGCAAGCAGAGAAAAGTCTCATCACTTGATATATAATCCTCTTTTCTATGGGTTTGCCTGATATCTTCTTCTAGCGCAAACAAGATCACAATAACCATATTTCAAAGCGATACCTACATGGCTCAAACCTTTGCAGATTTAGAACTTGACGATGACTTGTGTCACGCCGTAGCTAATATGGGGTTTCGTCAACCCACATCAATTCAAACATTGGTTATACCAGAAGCCCTTGAGGGTAGAGATATATTAGCTTCGGCTCCGACTGGTACAGGAAAAACTCTCGCTTACCTACTTCCTTTGTGCCAATTTTTGTTAGATACACCCAAGAACCGCGACAGTCAATGCCGCTCACTCATATTGGTACCCACAAGAGAGTTAGCCGTTCAAGTTTATGAGCAGTGCGAAAAAGTGGTCGCTAATAGTCAATTAAGCTGTGGCGTCATTACGGGAGGCATCAACTACGGCACCGACAAACAGGTGATCGACGCACGACCAGATATTCTTGTGGCAACCCCAGGTCGCTTGTTTGAACACATTGAAAAAGAAAGCTTAGACTGTCGAGATATTGAAAGTTTGGTTCTTGATGAAGCCGACCGCATGCTGGACATGGGTTTTTCGACAATAGTGAATCAAATCGCGTCAGAAGCACGTTGGCGAAAACAAAGCATGCTGTTTTCGGCCACATTGGAAAGCAAAGGGGTCAGAACATTTGCAGAACAATTGCTCAACGAAGCTAAGGAAGTCAATGCTAGCCCCTCGCGCAAAGAAAAAGCTAAAACCATGCAATGGTATTATTTGTGCGACGACCTGAACCACAAAGATGCTATTTTACGCCACTTATTAAGTACAACCGTCGAGTCATGTATTGTTTTTGTGAAAACGCGTGAGCGCCTGCATGCTTTAAGAGATAAACTTTGGGCTGAATTCCCCTTGATATGGCTACAAGGAGAAATGCCACAAGCCAAGCGTTTGTCTGCGATAAATAAATTTAAAAGCGGCGAAGTAAAATTATTATTGGCGACCGATGTCGCAGCACGTGGAATAGATGTACAAGATGTATCACATGTGATCAACTATGACATGCCGCGTGGTGCTGATGTTTATGTGCATAGAATAGGGCGAACAGGCAGAGCAGGTGCCAAGGGCACTGCTATTTCTTTAGTTGAAGCGCATGATTTTATCTGGCTTGGTAAAATTTCACGGTTTACAGGTGAGCCCTTAAAAGCGCGAGTCATTGACACGCTGAAACCCAAACACAAAGCGCCTAAACTTGTGAAAAAACCGAAAAAGAAAAAAGCACCGGCTAATAAAAAAAGAACGGTCAAAAAAAGTAAGTCGAAACGGTAGGACGCACCCATGAAGTTTAAAGAGCTTGTACTTGCCTCGGGCAACAAGGGAAAGGTTGCTGAATTCAATAGCCTGTTTGCCGACTACGGAATAACAGTAAAGGCGCAATCAGTACTCGGTGTATCTGATGTTGCCGAAACCGGCACAACCTTCGTCGAAAATGCCATTATTAAAGCGCGACATGCATCAAAAATTACGCATTTACCCGCAATAGCCGACGATAGTGGCTTGGTGGTTGAAGCACTTGGCGGTGCTCCTGGGATATATTCCGCCAGATATGCAGGTGTGCATGGCGATAACGCAGCGAATAATCAAAAACTATTGGAAGCTCTGCAAAACGTAGCCAATCGCAAAGCCAAGTTCATGTGTGTATTGGTACTCATGCGAAATGCAGACGATCCCAGCCCCATTATTTGTCAAGGCGAATGGCATGGCGAAATCACCGATTCTGCTTTTGGTGACGGGGGATTTGGCTATGATCCGGTTTTTTACGTACCCAAACATCAATGCACAGCAGCAGAGTTAGACAAAGCGACGAAAAATGCCGAAAGTCATCGCGGGCAAGCATTAAAACTATTGATGCCTGCCATTAGCGAATTGCTTGAAAAGACCCCATAAGCACATTTATGTCTGCTCTTCCCCTATCGCTTTATATACACATACCATGGTGTGTGCAAAAATGCCCGTATTGCGATTTCAATTCGCACCAACAGAAGGGCACCATACCTGAAACTGAGTACATCGCTCATTTACTGGACGACTTAACGACGGATATCCAATCTTTTAACTTGAACGCACAACAAAAACAGCGAGAAGTCAGTAGTGTATTTATTGGCGGTGGTACGCCAAGCTTGTTGAGTGTAGACGCGATGCAACATTTAATGGATGGAGTTCGTGCTCGAGTTCCACTGGCTAAAAACGCCGAGGTGACAATGGAGGCAAACCCAGGCACCGTTGAAGCAGATAAGTTTACTGGTTTTGCTCAAGTAGGTGTTAACCGCATTTCCATTGGCGTGCAAAGTTATAATACCTCACATTTACAAAACTTAGGCAGAATCCACGACGGACAACAAGCCGTTCGCGCGATATCCTTAGCAAGCGATCTCAAGTTGTCCTCGTTCAATACCGATCTAATGCACGGCTTGGCCAAGCAAACGCCTGAGCAAGCCCTCAAGGATTTGCAAACCAGTATTGATCTTCAGGTACCGCACATCTCATGGTATCAACTGACTATTGAGCCAAATACACAATTCTACTCCAAGCCCCCTACCTTGCCAGATGACGATGTATTGTGGGAAATTCAGGAACTTGGGCAAACCCTCTTGGCTGAAAGTGGCTACCAACAGTACGAAATCTCTGCCTATGGAAAAAATGGGCACCAATCTCAACACAATTTAAATTACTGGCGCTTCGGTGACTATTTGGGCATTGGCTGTGGTGCACACGGTAAAATCACGGACTTATCCACAGGGCAAATTCAACGTACAGTTAAAGTTAAGCATCCAAAAGGTTACATGGACTTATCTAAACCTTATTTATACGAAAAACATAGGGTTGAAGAAGATGATTTAGCGTTTGAGTTTTTTATGAACCGTTTTCGACTACTCGAAGCCTGCCCTCAAGAAGACTACGATCATTACACATTCTCACCCTTGAGTTCAAAAAATCAGCACGTACTATCTCAGGCTGCAGACAAAGGCCTGATAATTGACGATGGCAAGATGTGGCAGGTTACTGCCTTGGGCCGCCGCTACCTAAACTCTCTGCTCAGCGAGTTTGTGTAACTAACCTAAACTTCGGATAAACACCCAAGGGAGCTGACTATTCAACTGGTTCTTCAGGCAGTCGAGTTCTTACTAAGCGCACGAGAATACTACGATCCTTTGCTTTAATTGCACTGCTTCCATTAGCAAACGCTATCGACCAGGCTCTTTTTTCATCTAGCATGGAGGGGGTAGATGTCCAAAAGTCATCGATTGCGGTTTGTGGAAAAACATCTTCATTAATTGCCGGTCTGACACAAGCGCGTTCAACAATCACAGAAAGTTCCTTAATATTAGGTAAGCGCCAACTGTTTTTTTCGTTAAATTGATAACCAAGACTCAAGGACAAAGCTTGTTGCCACGTGTAAGGCTCTGCTTCACCAATGCAATCCCCATCGATCCATTGCTGACCAAGAGCACAACGCATAAAGACCAAGTTAGAAGGGATATGTAATATTTCTCCCCCTTCATATTCCACATACACACCACTATCTGTCGTTGATTCTAAGCCTTCGGGACAGCTTGATTCTGCATATACAAACTGACTCACAAGTGCCAGCACGGCCCAACACAATACCCAGAAAATTCGTTTAAACATTACTTCCCTCACTCTTCTGGCTCCACTTTACCGGCTCTTACCAAACGCACACGCGCATGGACTGATTTGCTCAAAAAGTTATCAACCCCTGATTTAAAATCGAAGGCCCATGCATTCATAGCGGTATCATCATTCACGCCATCTGCACTTGAGACATTTGTCCAGTACCAGAGTGCTTGCGAGCCACTGTCACCAGAAAATGGAAAATATTCAGAATCAATTAATGGGAAAATACTCTTTCCATAATGGATGATGCTTTGTAGCTCCTGATGCGTGGGTAAGCGCCAATCAAAAAAGCCACATAGGCCTTGCTCATTCACGGCATCAACAAACGCTTCTGTATTGCATTGCCCGTTAGGATTTGCACAAGTGGTAGACATTTCGTTTACGTCACCTTCAAAATTTCCGTTGTTTTCACTTTGATACCACGTAAAAACGTGATCGGCATGATGTAAGTTACTGATATCCTGACTCACTTTGGTTTCCCATACCAAGCCCGTAATGTTGTCTCTGACACATCGCCATGGCAAGGCAGTGTTATCTACCTGATCGCCGTTTTCATTCAAGCGGGTAAAGTCAAAGCCTTGATCACCCCGCCCAGTTTTATCAATAAATCCGCTTGTCGATATTCTGTCGTTGCCATAGTCAGCATCCTGACCTGCAAAGTCTGCTTGATAACTAGAAAATACCTTTTCATCCGTACCGTAAGCACTTACGCCTGTATCGTTTATGGTCGCATTCAATTGCGACCAAACCGTGATAGTTTTGTTGGCCGTCACCTCGTTGCCGAAACTATCTCGTGCAGTCGCGGTAAAAATGATGTGCTGCGTTTCATTTACAAGCGGTGCACTCGCAAAGGTATGAATTTGATTTACTTGGTCAATATCAGCTAAGCGCCCTTCCGTCGTCATAGATGATTGCCAAGCTATGGAAAAAGGTTTAGCACGCGGCGCGTCACTCAATACTAGAGCTTGAAGGGCAATACGCTCACCGCTAAAGACGGCAATATCAGAGTTTAACTCGATAGTTGGTAAGGTGTTGGATTGACCCACTAATACTACACTGACTATTGATTCTGCGCTCTCCCCTTCTTGATCCGTAACTGTTAAAGAAAAACTGATCGACTCTTCGTTATCCGTAATCGGAGCCACAAAGGACAAGCTAGACTGAGTGAGATCCAAGCCCTCTGTTACCAATGTACCGGCAGTTTGTTGCCATTCATATGTGGCTATTTCTGCCATGTTTTCGGGCGCATCAAGATCTCGGCTATTGGAGCCATCCAAGACCACTGTGCCCATTACTGGAAATCGATTGTTACCATATCCCTCAAGCTGCATCACCTGAATATTGGCTTCGGGTGGCAGATTGACTGGATTGACAGTTAACACAAACTGATTCTCGCCTTGTTTACCGGCGCTATCTGTCGCCACAAGGCGAATAATGAAGTCTGTCGGTGCCGTCACTACAGGTGCAACTAAGCTAGCATCGGCAGCAGTCGTATCAGCGTGTGAGATATTTACGTCACCGCTCGACAGCCAAGCGTACACATATTCACCTGTGCCGCCAGACGCAACGCCAACAATATCAAGAGTTTGTTGTTCATCAATCGTTTGCGCAACACCAGCGGTAACCAAAATTGGCTTTGGCGTTTCGGGTATTTGATCTTCTGAGCCACCACCACACGAAGCAAGAAACAGCATTGCAGCCGTAACGAACACATACTTAAACATTCAAATAAGACTCTTTATTGATTTGTACAGTGACAAATTTTCTGCATTTTAGGGTTCATAAATGCTACAGAAGCAAAACTTAGACCAAGGTGAAGTGTGTGTTCGTGCTATGCTTAATGCGATCTCGCCTACTATCTCGTTGTAACTGACTTATCTAGGATAAGCAACTGCGTCCAACAGAGACTTAAATCCTAAGTACAGATTAACTCGCTTGTTCGCTAGCTTCGTTTTCTCGGACTTGGAGTTCTAGCAATTGTTTTTTTGCTGAGGCCGCGTCGGTCATGTCGTAAATCATCATACATACATTGTCTACGGTTCCCGTTGCCGAGATGAGTGGTGAAAATACTACGTTTTGATACATGTATGGAGCCGAACTTGTGATTGGGCGATAGTTTCTAAACTTAAATACATAAGGTCTTTGTTCCCAAGTAATGAATGCACGAGTACGCAATTCAAATACGGGTTTGAGCTTTTGCTTTAACCATTCACTCGATATTTCGGGAAATAACTTTGTGATGTTTTTATCCCGCACATCTGACGGTAACATGCCCGAATGCGCTTCCATAAAGCCGTTCCAAACTTTAATATCAAAATTGCGGTTCAGTACTACAATCCCAACATCAACCGTTTGGATCATATCCATCATCCAGTGGAACTCTAACAACTCATTTAATGTATCGCTATCAACCTTCGATGAAGTCATGTTTTAGTCCTCTAGTAGATGAGCAAGCTTGGCGTTCATCATATCCATTGATTCTTCAGTAAATAGCAATACCAAGTCACATTTCACATTAAATCCCTCCAAACCATAGCTTAATTCAATCGCCAAGGTTTTCTTCCACGCGCTTTTATTTGCTTTGATGAGTTCTTCTACGCTTTGATGTTGACCCAGTACAACCGGATGCCCTTGACGAAATTGCATGTCTAACTGCTGCGCTATACCACGCAGACAAGTACCTATTAATAAGCTAGCCGCATCCATTAGCAACTCGAGTTGCATTTGATCGTCCATGTTGTCAGTAACCTGCAATATTTTGGCAATATCTGCAAAACTAGAATCGCTCAAAATACAAAGAGCTTCTCCGCTAATACCATCACCAAGGAACCCTTGGCAAACGCCAGAGATAGAATCGTGAGAATCGATATCGGACAACATCATATGTAATTCTGATACTTCAATTAAATTTACGTTAGGAATGGGCAGCTCAACAAAAACATTCATGATACGAGCAAGGTGGTCACCCGCTTGCCCCATAGCAACATTGGAGATTTCTTGATAACAATCTCTAATGACTTCAGGCAGGGCTTCGAGCGCTTCTTCGATTTCTGGCTCTTCAGTCAAAAAACCATTTACCGAGAGTCGGTCACGTAACTCCGCCGCATTAACAGGCTTTTTAATAAAATCGATGGCTCCAAGCTTCTTTACTCTATCGGCTGCCTCAGGCTGTATGTCGCCAGATATGACAATGATCTTTGTCGCCAGATCTTGCTCTTGAATGTGTTTTAAGGTTTCGTAGCCATCCATGACAGGCATATTCAAATCAAGTAATAATAGCTGCCCTTTGCCCGATGCAATAGACGCCAAGGCCTCCTCACCATTTTTGGCAAAGTGTATGTTCGCGCCCAAGTCTTGAGGTAAGCATTTAGCTACTTGTTTTCGAGCAACCATTGAGTCATCACAAATAAGCACAGAAAGCATAAATGGTCTCGTTAGTTGTGTGTAATAATTAAACGTGTCATTCCTTTGTATCGTATGACAAGGTATAAACCTTAATGAAAATACATTTTTTTTAGTGCTAAAGTCTATTTTGCTGAGACACAGATTGTCTTAGTTTATACAAATTCACTGCAGTATTTTGAAAGGACTAAAGATAAAGTTTAGGAGGAAATCAATGGAGAGCCTAAAACGTGCTCTCCTGATGGATGGTGATAAAGTAATTTGGCGCGTTTTTTCTCGAATAGTCTATTTTATATTCTTTATTGTTCAGTGTTTGAACAAACAATAAGTTCTTATAATCACCGAAGTTGTCTGGAGACGACACATCGACAACCGCGACATCCATGCGCTTTGCCTCTAGCTTGTTTTTAGGTATAGGGCCTTCGTAAACCTCGATGCCATTATGAATGACCATTAACACGGGATCTTGGCGACTATTTACGACAAGTAAATCCACTTTCCTTAGCTTGTGAATAATCGTATTGCGGCCACTAAGCAAATACGGATCTTCTTTCATTCTTAACTCCAAATATTCCGAGTGTTATGAATAAACATAACAAAGTTTTTCAATCATTGCATATATATGACGGCAAAGATTGTGCAAACTTTAGCAGAAGCAACAAGTTAGGCAGATTTTTTCAGAAAAAATGCTTTCAGTGGATGACAATCTTAAAAAAAGTAATTATACTGCGCTCCGCTTCAAAGCAAGGCCCTTTAGCTCAGTTGGTTAGAGCACCCGACTCATAATCGGTAGGTCCCCAGTTCAAGTCTGGGAGGGGCCACCATTTTTTCATTCCAAAACATTCTATAACTTCCGACATCCCTTTAAATTCAATAAACACAGCCTAGTTTAGTGTTCTAGGACGTTCCAAGGTAACCGATCATTTTAGACCGTTCTGTACAACTGTCTGATTTAAGTTTAATGGTGCGGCACTAATATGCCTCACAATACCGGCTGGCACTTTATGGTGTGTTTTGCCATTGTCATTAGCAATCAACACTGTCTTGCGGTTTTTCTTTAGTAATGTGCCTGTCACCGTCTTGCTATCGTGGGTA
>NZ_JBHRSW010000011.1:0-83592 GCF_042646125.1 Agaribacter flavus | reverse complement strand
GATTGATCTTGAAAAAATGATCAAGGGATTAGTTTTATCTATTGACAGCCCCGAGGCTCATATGTGTTATGTTTCACGGCTTTACGACACTTATCCGGCCAATACATTCGCTATTTTCAATTTCAACATGAATAGAGATATTTTTTTGAGCCATAGTTGCTGCTAATATCATACTATAATGATGATTAACTCCTTCCTGATTCAGCCACGTACCATTTCGAAAAATAACTCTATTCGAAGGGCATAAGCTATCAGTATTACTTAATATGACAGAAAACCAACTACCATCTCGTGCTTCCGTTTGTGTTACTGCCGATTCTGGTAGCCATTGTCCAGCAAAAGCTGAGGAGGCGAGGAATATTGACGCTAACAAAAAATACTTTTTCATAAATTTCCTTATAGAACATAATAACCAAGATACGGGGCGAAATGCCGTTTAGGTATTTTGTCCCCGTCATCAGCTTGTTCTTGGGAGACAACCTCTTCTCTACTCATGTTTCTCCGATGCTCAGCTTATGCAGTGACGATCTTTGCATGTTACCTCGTCGCCCCACGGGCTTCTATCATAGTTTGATGCCTCACTTTTAGCGGCTGAGTTGTCCGACAGCAAAACGACTGTTTTTCTGCGTGCATCGCAGACGCTAAAAGCGTGTCATAAATGCTCAAACTTTTCTACTGTTCTTCGCTACAGAACGCCAATGCACAATCCTACTCTATAAACAAAATTTGTTCGTGCCCGTGGCCAAGAACGCCTTGCTTTGGGGCCGGAGTGAAGCGCAGCGTAACGGAGGTCCCAGCCGCGCAGCGGCGACAACAGCAACTTGTTAAGTGTTGAACTATGCACGCACATAGAAACCCCACATGCAATTGGAAAACTCACCTGCTGCGAATGTAACCTGCTTACCCTCATGCTCCATTTTATATACATGGAATTCAAAGCTCTGGCCGTAACGCGGATCTTTAACTTTTGCCTTGGGCTCATTCAAGGAAACCCAATCGTGCTTCCAGACATTGATGCCATGAATTTCGAATTTCTGGCCATCTCCACATGCCCCGAAAAATTCCCACTTATCATTTTTCCAAAATAGCTTCATTTTCTATTTAGACACTTAACAATTTATTGTAAGCGTACCTGTGGATAAGTTTTCTGTCCCAAGGTCGCGTATAAAATTTATTCTTTCTTCACTATATTTCCTCACACCGCTAATGGCAAGCGTTCTGTGGAATGTCGTTTTTTCACATTACGGTGATTGATTTCTAGTGTCGCAAAAGTGCTCTTATGCGACAAGGATAACTTTTTCATGGATGTAGTTAATTTTGTCTTCTAAATTTTTGACTCAGATCTCTGATTTTATGTATCGAAAACGGTATGCTAAAAGCACGATTGAAAGCTATTTGTTTGTGATTAAGGGCTTTATTCGTTTTCACAACTACAAGCACCCCAACACAATGGGAAGCGTTGAGGTAGAAACGTACCTAACACATTTAGCGACGGTCAAAGGGGTTGCGATGAATACGCAAGCATTGTCGCTGAATGCACTTGCTTTTTTGTATAAGCAGATTGTGCAAATACCAATTGATCCCGACTTGGGATTTATTCGCAGTAAAACACCACCAAAGCTCCCTGTAGTACTCACACCTAGCGAAGTAGCTGACTTTTTTGCTGTAGCTTCAGGCGCGCATAAATTACCTTTAGCACTGCTTTATGGGAGTGGGCTTCGCTTAATGGAATGCCTTCGCTTGCGCTGCCAAGATATCGATTTTGACTACAAGGCTGTTCGTGTTTGGAATAGCAAAGGTGGCAGACATCGCATTGTCACGCTGGCCGATGACCTGATCCCACTTATTCTCAAGCAGATTGAACAAGCGAGGGTGTACTTTAATCTCGATACGAACAACTCTAACTACGATGGTGTGTACTTACCGCATCGTCTCAGAAAGAAGTACCCAAATGCCGCATATGATCTTAAATGGCACTACTTATTCCCGTCATACAAATTGTCAAATGACCCAGAAAATGGTGCTTTACGAAGGCATCATATCGACCCCAAAACCATACAGCGCGCGGTCAAAAGCACCGCACAAAGAGCCAAAATTAATAAAACCGTGACGCCACATACTTTGCGACACTCTTTTGCCACTCACTTACTTTCAAACGGCGCTGATATACGGACCGTCCAAGAACAATTAGGGCATTCAGACTTACGAACTACCCAAATATATACCCATATTCTGCACCGAGGCGGAAATGCCGTAGTCAGCCCACTCAAAGGTGTCGTAATGCTTGGGTGCTAAGCCATATCCGGGTCGGATTACGCGAAGTTTTCTTGAGTAAACACTTCACCTGCTGCAACTGGCTTGCTAACGTATAATGAACGTCTGAACTGTTTAGATTTTTGTTCGTTGCGCGTGCCGCCAAACTTTACCTCGCCTAAAGCTTCATAGGCGCGTTTGCATTCTTCTGTGAGTAGAGCAAATTCATTTGGCTCAAGCGAAAAATCTGCATCTACCCCACCGGCACTGCGATCAAGCACAAAATGCTTTTCAATGAGATGGTAAAAGCACGTTGCTCAGCCCATATCAAAGGGACTTTTTGGTTTGCCATCATGAAGTAGCTCAGAAGCGATGGCTTTTACCTCACCCTGAACGTACGCCCAATACTCTGGGTTATCCAAGGTTCTTTCTTTAATTTTTTTAGGGATAAAGCGGCTCATTTGCATCTTGAAGTCATTGTGTACTTCCTCTTCCGACATTAGCTTGGTTAACGCAATAGAGAGTGCCTGTCGAAAGTCATCTATTTGCTTGTGTCGAGCGCTGAGTTTCTTTTCAACCAATATCTTGGATAAATCAATTCCGCGCTGCTTAATCCAAACAATATCCCAAATATCACGAGGTTTAATGCGCCTTGCTCGATACGCTAACGCGATAAGCTTATCGGCCAGTGTTTCTTGTAGTGACTGAACCGGGACCAAGATACCTTCAGTCGGCACGACAATGTCATAGTGATTGATTAACGGACGCTTTTCGATATCGAATGAGGGTATTGCACAGACATCAATATGCATTTTTTGCCTTGGTAAATCAGGACGATTAGGCTCTTTCACAATACTAATCTTCCACGAAACGGTATCCCCTTGCTGTTCGCCAGAGGGTTTGTTTACCCAAACTTCAGTTTCATATTTATTTTGAATATAAGTCTGTATCTCGGACTCCAACCCATCAAAATCAGACGGTTTAAAGTCATGACCACCGTTGAAATCGAGATCTTCTGACAACCTACTGCTGTTGTAACACATGCGTAATGAGGTGCCGTCAATAAAGGTTAATCGCTGCAAAACGCCTTGTTTGATCAGCACGTCCATAATGTCATGATGCAAGATCTCTTTCTCTATCATGGGCGTGACTGCTGCATAGTCAGGGTTTGACTGTATGATTTGGCGAATTTGTTGCTTCAGCATACTTTATCTCCTACACATTCCACCATACTTAGCTCTCCACCATATGTAGATTGCGACGGCAGTGCTTCAGGTCTGCAAGCGCTTGCTCTTTGAGTGCGCGATACATTTTGATGTCGGAGTCATAATACAAATTAGGGGCGATTTGATCGACGGGTCTTTTAGTATGGGTGAACTCGATCACACCATAAGGCGTATCAAAACACCCACTTCGACCTTTAGTCATCACCGTGACCCTGCCTATCACAATTTGCGAAATATCGCCGGTATGACTGAGCTGGCTCTCTAAGCTGATGTAATTCAATACGCCACTACGTAACTTTTTGATGATTTTATAAATGGCGGTCTCAGGCTCAGGGGGGGTAATCATACTTTCATAGAAACCTTTCACCACCCGTCTTAGTAGGCTCTTCTTTACGCTATCCGCTAGGAGTTTTCTGAAAGCAGGGTCACATGACACCCCCAACATAAAAGCCAGCTCACTTGCACTGTGAACACCTCCACCAGCGCGAACTGCTTTCGCGAATACGTTTAGTAGCTCATCGGATTTCGCCATAGGTCTACACTAAGTTACCAAATAAGTTACTTAGTGTAGATCTATCCTTAGTCTTACGCAAGATAATGGTCTACATTAAGTGACCTTATAGGTAATAATTTGTAGACCTTTTGATGGACTTACAGCTCTCCGAACCTAAGGCTTGATAATACCTTACCAGAAAGAACAGCACGCTTACTCCTTGCAGAAAGGTCTGGCGTTTCAGAAAAGAATGTTTTCTCACAAATACGTGAAATCGGTAGCAAGCGGCACTTGATAAGCAGTGCAGGCAGTTTAGGAGTCACGACTATTATATTAAACACCCTTTATAATTATTGGGAATTTTGTATTATAAGCGTGCTAAAGACCTTTTTGTCCTAAGTATCGATAAATTCAACTCACGCCCCAAGCGTACAAGTATAGAGTAAACCCTTGGAAATACATGTAGATAACACTTCTGTTGTTCAGCTCATTCAGCTTTCTTTAGTACCCGTTTTTCTGTTAGTCGCCATCGGGCAGATGCTTAATGTTGTTACGGGTCGTTTAGCTCGGGTTATCGATCGGGCTCGGTATTATGAAGAACAGCGGTTCTTAGGTACGATTGTTGAATTTAATCAGCGCCAATGTAAAGAGCTAAACGCATTAAGGCGTCGCATGCGTTTTGCTAACTGGGCAATTAACTTTTTGACTGGGGCGGCAATATTCGTGTGCTTAACGGTTATATTGCTATTGCTCAACGGTATAGTGACGGTTCCATTGGACTCCATAATATTGTTTTTATACATGTTTACTATGAGTTCCATTTTTGGTGGCTTAATTTGCTTTTTTATCGAAGTAGGGATTGCAAGTGCAACACTGCGTATTCCTGAAACCAATTTTTGTGATTGAAGCTAGATCTATCAAAAACTGAGCATTTACCCGATTTATTGATTGGAGTCTCTTAGTTTTGCCAAATATTGTGATGTGTATTTTAGTTGCTGACTAGAACGCGCTACCAACTCATTGACGCAGGATCCATCATAAGAAATACCAATTCTGCCCTCACTTTCTTTAGAAAAACTGGTCATGGTGGACAGAAAGCGAATCAGTTTTTCTGCAGATGATTTAAGCATACTAAGATAAGCTCTTTGACTACCCTGTAACGAAGTCAGTTGCATAATATTCGCAATACATAGGATATTGTGTATCGGACTTTTCATGCCATGGCAAAAAGTCAACATGAATGCTGATTTGGCCGCGAACGTTTGTTCTGCGTGGGTAATTGCCTCTTCAATCTCCGCCTCTTTTTCAATATTTTCTGACAAATCAATAACCGTTCCTACGAGTGAATCTCTTTGCCCTTCGCCAGAGTAAGCAGAGGCGCCGCACACTCGACAGTGCTTGATTAAGCCACTTGGGGTGACAGTTTGATAGTCAACGCAAAATTCTTTTTCGCTTCTACCTGCTTGCAACATTGCCAGTTCAAATGGCGCACGCTCGTCTTCGTGCAACATCTGTAGCCAAGAATTCAGTGACAGTACTTTGCTCTCAAAAGCCCATCCATGTATTTTGGCAACTTGCTCATCCCAATATATCTGATTTGTGGTTAAATCTAGCTCCCACACCCCCACATTGGCCTTATGCAGAGCCAATTTTTGAGACTCGATTTTACGGCTTATGACACCACGTTGGAATAAAAGGTGCTTTTGTATAAATTTGAGCCTGAGGTACCAAAAAAATAAACATATTATCAGTGCCAACAGCACACCAAACACGGCAAGGGCTAGTCTAAACTGGCTGTTGCCATTGGCAAGTAACATAGAGATTTTCTGAGCAAGCTTTGGCTGAGCCACTTGAGTAAGCGCATTATCTGAGGCCGCGATACTAGGAAAATTGTGATTTAAGCGTAACGTAACAAAAGAAACGTTTGAGGATTGCACGGCTACATCTGTCAAATTTATGGGTAGCATCGGTGTTTTGGTGAAGGGAGAAAGCAGAGTATAAATATCGAAAATAAAAAATAAACAGAGTTTTACCATGTACAGCGCTTCCTAATCGGAATATGCTTTGGCTTAACTGCCGACCAAAACGAATACAATACTTATACATAGTAGTGTCGTAACTAATTGAACTATCTCACTCTAGTTTGCGACTTTTGGCTATTTTTCTCATCCTCATTCCATGCAAGCTTTGTATAGTTCGTTCCTGTTAACGGGTTTTGTTAAGTAGTCATCCATGCCGGCGGCCTTACAGCTCTCTTCATAGCCTTTGAGAGCATGCGCAGTAAGTGCAATAATTTTGGTACGAGGCAATTGCTTTTCCGCCTCGTACGCTCTAATTGCCTTAGTAGATTCAATACCATCCATGACGGGCATTAACAAATCCATCAAAATCAAATCGGGGTGTTCGTCTTTAAACATACTTACCGCTTTGCTGCCATCTTTGGCGTACTGCACATGCGCACCGCAGTCAATTAACATTTGCCCAACAATGGTTTGATTGATGTCATTGTCATCAACGACCAAAATACGCTTGGCTTTTAAGTTGGGTATTATCGCTACATTTGAATCAAGCTTATTAAGGGAATCTTTCGGGGCAACCGTAACCGGTACAAGGAGTGTAAAAGCGCTCCCTTCGTCAACTTCACTTTTCAAGGACAGATCCCCACCCATCAGCTGTGCCAGTTTTTTCGAGATACTTAAACCCAAACCTGTTCCCTTAGCTATATAATCCTTGTTTGACGCTACTTGTTCAAAACTTTTAAAAATCCGTTGCTGATGGCTTTTGGGTATACCAATACCCGTATCGGTTACAGTAAATTGCAAGCTGCCTGCATTAGCGTCGCCGGTAATCGGCACAAATTCAATACTCAAGGTTATCATGCCCTCATTGGTAAATTTGATTGCATTACCAATTAAATTAAACAGGACTTGTTTAATACGAAGCGCATCAGAGTTGACGACATCGGGTATGTAGCTGGAATGATGTAACTTAAATTTGAGCTTTTTGCGCGCAATTTCGAGTGTAAAACTAGACATAATTTGTTGCACAAGTGTCTTCAACTCAAACGGCGCAGGATCAATGTCTAGTTTTCCGCTCTCGATTTTTGACAGATCAAGAATATCATTCAGTATATGTAACAAACCACCTGCAGAAGACTTGATCATATTTGCGTACTGCGCCTGCATTTCACTCAGTGGAGTGCTGGCAAGTAGATCGGCTGCTCCAATCACCCCATTCATAGGCGTGCGAATCTCATGACTCATGTTGGCTAAAAATTCTGACTTAGCCTTTGTAGCTTGCTCTGCTTTTATGCGCTGTTCCTGCAAACGTTGTTGATGTAATTCGCTATCGGTAACGTTAAGCACCGTTCCCACCAATCGAATCACATTGTCATTTTTGTCTTTTACGCCGGCTACGTTGCACACTAGGTATTTGGTTGTATTACCCACAACAACGCTGTACCTGAGCTTCCAAGACTTACCAGTTTGAATACATTCATTTACTAGCGCTTCCAACTGCACCTTATCTTGGACGTTCAGTATGTCTAACCAACTGCTGAGTTTTTGATTAAAACGCTCAGCCTCCATGCCATGGTGGCTATGCATGGCCTGATCCCAATATAATTTACTCGTTTCTAAATCAAACTCCCAAATACCTATCTGTGTCGCGTTGGTTGCCACATCCATGCGCTTGTGAATTCTTTGAAGACTAATTTGAGAATTAGCTAGTTGATCTTGTTTTAGGCGAAGTAAACGGTTGGAATACAGCATAAAGACCACTAAACCACTTAAAATCAACAACACAAATACGATGTACATCAATTCTTGTAGAAACAGGTCAAATATACTGGCGGGTTTATTTAGGATGAGGTGCGCATGCGGTAATCTGTCTGCTGAAAGTCTCTGTAAATTGAGTGCGCGATAATTGAACACATCGCTGTACACATTATCAATTTGAGTATCCACAGAATATCCACTTAGCAAGCGCTTGATTTGCTCTGCAAGGAAATCTGCAGTTAAACTTGAAGAAACAACATGCCCACCTACAACGTTTTCAAAAATAAGCGAATCATAAGCGACAAAAACAGGCTGATTCACAATTCTTGATATGCGCCGAGCAACTTGCATGGGGTTTAATATTTCGCCATCGCTCAACGAGTAATTAGACATCAGAATCAACGGCGATCTTTGATCTAAACCTGATAGCGCATTAATAGCTTGGGCAGTATTAATAAGTGGAATGAAACTGACTTTTTGCGCATCACTAGACAGTTGCTGTTTGATTCGTTCAAGCTGACTGTCTTGACGATCATCAGGTGTCAGCAAATACACATGTTCACTGTTGGTTGACCGAGAAGCCACGTCGATAAGTTTGGTGTAGTCGGGATGCAAGCGCAGATTAAACGTATACTCCGAGGCTAGGAACGGCGATACATCTCTTCGCTCAAGAATAAATTTATGTGCATTGGCGAGTAGGGGATGTTCAAAGTCAAACACTTTTGCTGCTGCGACAGAGTTAAAAATAACAATATCTAATTCGATATTCGCGTATTTTTCCATGACCAAAGCGCGCACACTTTTTTCATAGTCCACCGACGAAAAGCGCTGTAAATCTAAGTGTTCTACAAAAATAGTCGGGCTGCCGACACTAGTATTGAGCTTGTCAGTTAGGGCGTTTTCGAAGTCCTGATACAACTTATCATCATTACCAATATGATAAACAATCAGCATATTTGTGGGTACAGCAGACGAAGTCACAGACAATACCATCAAGGCAGTGGCAATATAAAAACGCTGCAAAAAATTCGTCATTAATATGGCTAAAGTAAAAATTGGCTATGTGTATAGTCAAACTTATCCAATTTTTAGTACTTTGGCATTATTTATTGATTATTTTTTTAACTAAAATCGATTTCATATTGTTTTATTCCGTAATGTTCTGCAATAACGGGCTTCAAGATTGTAACATCTTGCCCTTCGTCATTGAGATCGATCAACGATGGCTCAACTTTTTGCATACTGGCTGTCGAGAACAATATTTTGACTTTTGGCTTTAGCGGTTTTTCGGTGTTTAACTCTGTTACTAGAGCAATTTTTTTGTTTGATAAGGCAACAAGAGAACCGACGGGGTAGATACCAATACTGCGTACAAACTTTATCGCCAGTTTCTGATCATAACCAAAATCGCGATTGCATATTACCTTTAAAGCAGAGGCAGGGGATTTCGCTTTCTGAAAAGGTCGGTTTGAGGTAATGGCATCATAACAATCAACTATCGCTAGCATTCGGGCGTGTTTATGAATTTCTTCGCCTTCCAACCCATATGGATATCCTGTGCCATCCAAACGCTCGTGATGTTGTTCAATGGCAAGCCTTTGCTCATTGTCGAGCTTTAAGCCGGCACTTAAATCTAGGGAGTGCTCTACATGTGATTGAATGACGGCTTGCTCGTCTACGGTGAGTTTATCTAGTTTGCGGACTATATTTGCAGGTATCTTAGCCATACCAATATCAAATATATAGCCGACAATTGCCAAACGTTTGCAATCTCGCTCAGACATGCCAAGTTGCTGAGCAAAGAAACACAACAAGATAGCAACGTGAGTGGCATGATTGGCAAAATACTCGCCTTGCGTTCTCAACATGCTCACGCACAACAAAGCATTGGGGTTACGAAGTAAACTGTCGTATACCTCATTGACTAGCGCTAAGGCCTCGCTGATGTCTATAGATAGGCCTTTTTCAGCACGCAATGCTTGAATTTTGTATAACTCTTTACTTTCAATAACAAGGTGTTCCGCATATTGAAACTCTTCCGATGTCGAGCGCGGCACTAATACACTGTTGTGGGTATTACTTGCACTTTTGAGTGGCGCAATATGTGTTGCAGATTTGTTTTTGACGCTGTCTTGTAGCGTACTTCGCCTCTTATTAAGCGCTTCTATAGTTTGTTGTGTGACTTGTTTCGTGCGCTCAATGACTACAGTTTGCACCCCACAAGCAATAAGTTGATTGATCACAACAGGGTGTTTTATTCGGCCTCTACTTTTTACCGTCAAATTGCCAGTTTGTTGCCCAATTTTGTGCACCATCATGCCTGGTTTGAGCTCATCAATAGGGATAGTTAGAAAGGTGGAGTGTGTCATCTAAAGCATCTTGTAATTATCATATACCTACCTATCGGCAGCGTAACAAAATGCTGTTGGTTTGCTTAACTCAAAATGATAACCACCTACTGAAGTAGTTGGTTTAAGACAGACAACAAAAAAGCCGATACTAGGCTCGGCTTTTTCAATGGCGTGAAGTTGTAACTGGCTAGTGAATGACTGAAAGTAAACGCTTGTCCGTTACGAGTTGACGTACGCCGTGTGCTTTCTTCTCTTCAAACTCATTGCTTTCACACCACTTCGCAATAGAGTTAATATCAAGTTTTGCACATTGTGGGCGAACAGACCATGTGACTTGTAACGGTGAACATTTTTGAGATGCATCGTAAGATGGACCCGTTGTTGACCCCAAAAACTCAACAGGCGCGCCCGTCGTATTCGGGATCATCTTAGCCTGATGGTAACCGTTACTCATATTGCCATCATAATCCATATCGTTGAAATCCATGGCCGCACTGTCATTAACCAAAGTAAATACCTGTGTTTCTACTCGCAAGTTAGGGTTTGCACAACTGTCTGACAAACAGCTACCCAAGCCTGCACCGGGCTTCACATCACAAGAGGAATGTACCCAGTGCATTTCAATGGTATCGCCGGGCTTAAGTCCGCCGCATACTTTTGCAGCAGTTGGTTTGAGTTCGGCGGGTGTCAAGTCCTTGCTAATACCGCACATGTAACCACCGCCATAGCCATTTTTACCTTCGCCAGCATAGATAGAAAAATCCTTTGCCTTATGCTCAGCATTGTTATGAAAGTGAATATTACATAGGTTCATTTGCTCAGAAGGCGGTGCAATACTGAAGATTCGCTTATTTGTTCCTTCCAAAGAATCTATGTCTCGTGGAGTTTGTGGTCCGTAACCCTGACAAACGTTGGCAATGGACGCAAAACTCATTGCTGATAACAAGCTCGCTAACACAATTTTTTTCATCGATACTCCTAGTCGTAAAACAGTTTGGTTGTATATTTCTTGTTATTTCCTTTACGGATAGACAGCAAGATAGTTCAGGTTTTTCGACTACTTGATGAGGCCGTCGCTTCAATCACGCCCAAAATTCCTGATTAACACTTTGCTTATAGTCATATCGAGACGAAATAACTTTCAAAAGATCAAAAACTTGCGCAAGTGTAAGCCTTATTCCGTCTTGCGAGTAACAATAAATACCTGACTAATCAATCGAAAAATACGAAGATAAATCACACTTATTCGAAATAAACTGTGTAGTGGTTCAACATTACTTGAATAAAAAAAGCCCGTAAATACGGACTTTTAAACAACAACATTGTTTATGCAATCAGTACATATTAACGCAATAAAAAGCTATGCCTTTTTCATCCAAGCGCTACACCATCCTTTGGCACTGACTAATTTTCCAGGGAAGATACCACAAGGTCGCCATTCAGCACCGTCTTCGCCCTGAATATACATGCAGTTTGCGCAGTTTTGGCCTTCTTCTTTCGACTCGTGTGTATACTTGAGTGCAACGGCAGTAGGATCTTCAAGAGATAGTTTCTCTTGTGCATTCGCTCTCAATGCTACACCACCCAGGGTCATGCCAATTAGCGTCGATCCAGAGAGTTTTAAGAAGCCTCGGCGATCAAATTGTTTCATAACATCTCCTCATTGGTAGGCTGATAATGATAATTATTCGTTTTTATCTTGTCGTAAAAACAACAAAGGCTTACCTCAAAGTAAGCCTTTTTTAACCCGAACTATATTGTCTAGCCTAGTATCTAGCACTGTGTTCAGATTTGTGGATATCCATCGCTATACCATTTCTTAGACTTAAGAAGGATATAGTCTTTGCACTTAATACTAATACACTTACTGAAAAGATCTACAATTAATTGAAGAGAATCAACCGCTAAGCATGCGACAAAATAATAATCTGCAATAAACTGCCTCTAAAGTGTCGTGTAATTTTTGATGTTCACACTATTTTTTAATCGAAGTCAGGGGGGTATCGGGCTTTGCATAACTGAGTCGATCCAAACAAGTCGTTTGGTGATAACTATCTAAACCCGATACAGTCACAGTATTGAGCGCCTCCAAGTCAATAAAGCCGTCTTCTAGCACACTGTGATCCGGCACATTGACCTCGATCACTTCACCAATAATTAACTCAGTGTTGTTGGCGGCTATTTCAACGATATCGCGTACTTTAAGTGCTATTCTAAGATGACTTTCCGCTACAAAGGGAGCGGACATACAAGAAGATCTTAGTGGATTGAGCTTCAGGTGCGCAAATTCACTCTCTTCACTTGGGTAGCGGGCTGAGCTTTGGTGCGCTTGCTCAAACAATGCTGCATGAACGTGATTCACGGTATATTGTCCGGTATCCTTAATATTTTTTAAGGTATCTCTTGGCACTGTGTGTGGTCTCATGATCATCCCCAATAGTGGAGGGTGAGAGCCAAGATGAAAAACCGAGCTAACAATACACAGGTTATCAATTCCATCCTTGCTGCAGGTACCGATAAGATTGGCACTTTTGAAACCGGACAAACAATTGACAAAGTGCGCTCGATAGCGACTGTCCATGTTTTCAATATCATTTTGTGTCACTATCATCGTGTTATTCATCATCTCGTTTTACAGTTATCGATAATTCAAAGCCATTGTCGTCAATCGATACCTCAATAGGCGAACAGCATATTTGGCAATCTACAATCTGCTCTTGACCAACATCATTTTCTAAATCAATTTCGATATCATTGCGTGTCATGCAATAAGGACACTCAAATGTATCAGCATGGCTTAAACTCATCCCTCTACCCACCCTATTCGGCGTAAACTAAGCTTTATTACAATGTTTAGTTACTCTGTTTAGCATTATTTGGATTTATCGCAACGACGGGGAATATGCAGCACAGAATAGGGGTCACTAGAATCAAAAACGCGGCAAGTATGTCCATATACACTTTAGTTTTTCATCCGTGAAAAACAAATTTTGATTCTAGTGACCCCTATTCTGTGCTGTATAACACGATCCTCGATTCATCTTCATGAACCCTTGACAAACACTGTATATTAACACAGTATCATTTAAGACCGCTGTCAAAAGCGGCATATAGCTTAGATAGAGCATATATCGAAAATATTGTGCGTTGCTCAACGCCCCAATTTATTTTTGGGCTGACGCGACAGATAATTTTTTACCTACGAAGGCATGTTTTGCGCGAACTACCTACATACTATTACCTTGAGCACTTTAACGAGTTTTTAAGCTATATTGTCAGCCACAACAAAGCTCTGTTAGGCAAAGAACATCATGCTTTTATTGAGGTATACTCCCAAGCTTCACATGACGAAAAGTGTTTACTTGTGCGTTGTATTAACCGTAAACATCCGTTTATTTTAACGAGCTCTTTACGCTTTAGCGAACTAAGTAACATCACGAAATTAATAACATCACTTCAAGAAAAAGGCTGGCTGCGATCAGTAACGGAAGCCGACGCCTTAGCTTTGTTAGAGGTGTTAACTAAACAGGAGCTTCACCAACTGCATGAAGAATGCGTCAACGTGTCGGAAGGTAAAACAACGAAACTTGCTGCACTAGCACCCAAAAAAAGTGCGTCAAAAGCAGACTGGCTTAGCAGCTGTAAGCGTTTGCCTGTAAAAAAAATCACGCTTTCTGCCACAGCCAAGGCGTATGTTGCCCGAAACGCAGATCCTGTCATCAACTACTTTTTGTTTCTGTACTTCGGCAACTGCCGAGACCGCCTTAATCAGTTTTCAATGCGGGATTTGGGCGTATTAAAGACTAGAGAGGTGAACACCACATCTCCCACACAAATATCGCGATATACTTCCAAAGAGCAAGCTATGACTCTGTTTCGTCTGCACACGATGCTTAGAGAAGAAAAGCACTTTATTCCTGATAGCGCAAAACAAATTGACGACTTGATCGAGCAACTACCAGTCGGTATCGACGCCATCACAGACGAGCTACAGCATAAACTCTTATATCGTCTTGCCTTGAAGCTATTGCCACTAAACCGCACTGACGCACTCTCTCATTTGTTCAATTGTAAACATCCGGCAGCACAAGAAAAATGGTGCCGAGAAATACACAAAGACGGTGATCTTAAAGCGCTAGAAAAGCACCTGCTTGCTATCATCAAGCAACCAATTGATGAACGCTTATTGCTTTTTGCACAAGATTTTCTTGCCCGTAAGTTCCAAAAAAAACGTACTAGTGTGCTGACTGATATGTTGCGCCATGACACTCGTCAATTGACGCTCGACGAAGTGCACAAAGGTCGGGTAGAGCAAGGTTTAGTCGAACTATACCGAAGTCAAGGTCACCATGCCTTTGTGGCCGAAAACAATTTGTGGCGAGGTCTGTTTGGTCTCACATTCTGGAAAATTCTATTTGCAAACAATGAACTGGGTTTACTCACTGAATTTGATTTCTTGCCAGAATGCCTCAAACAAAACAATTTTTATGATACCGCGCATGACGAAATTGAAAACGTCCTCAGTTCACTTAGTTCGTCTTTAATTTGGAAAAAGCATATTCTAAGCATGGCCTCAAAAGAACTTGGCAAAACGCAATATCTTTTCCGCTGGTCAACAGAATTAATAGATAGCATCAGCTTAGTGCTGGACAACACCGACATTTCCCACCTTAAAACAATGCTACGCAGTATGGCAAAAGATTGGCGACGTACACGCGATGGCTTTCCCGACTTAGTGGTAAGCTCCCCATCGGGTCTGCGCTTTGAAGAAGTGAAAGCAGAGGGCGACTCACTTCGTCGCAACCAGCTTTTGCGCATTCAACAATTGCGCGAGGCGGGTATACACGTTCATATTACCACCGTTGATTTTAACTTTGATCCACAACAAGTCTATGCTGTAGTCGATATAGAAACTACCGGCGGGCGAGCGGCAAATCACAAGATCACCGAAATTGGCATAGTTAAAATACGCAACGGAGAAGTGATTGACCAATGGCAGTCACTCATTAACCCTATGCGACGGATTCCTAATAAAATTACTGAACTAACCGGCATTGACAACCAACTCGTTGCTGATGCGCCAATTTTTGCAGATATTGCTGAAAAACTTGATGCGTTTACAGAAAATTCGATTTTTGTGGCGCACAATGTCAACTTTGACTACGGGTTTATACGCGAAGAATTCTCACGAATTGGCCGTGTTTGGCGCCGTCCAAAACTTTGCACAGTGCAACAAATGCGCAAGTACTATAAAGGTCTACGGTCTTATTCTTTGGCCAATTTATGTCAGCACTTCAATATTGCGATGAGCCAACACCACCGCGCCATGTCTGATGCATATGCAGCAAGTGAGCTATTGCGTCTGGTTCAGGCGAAAAAACAGAACGCATCGACTTCATAAAATTACCGTTACTGCCGATAGATGACTAACACAATTTGTTGTCATAAAAATGTCATATAGTACACTATTTCGTCGGTTTCACTCCGTTACATAGGTAAAGTAAACACTAATGCTTAAGCGCTGGATAGAAATGTTTGGCTTGTTTTTTATATCGCCGATACTTGTTGTCACATTGATCCAAGATATTGATACTTGGCTGATGCCTATGCTCAGTATTATCGGTATAGCTTGCCTAGGTATGCTGCTCGCAGACAAGCAATTTAAACGTTTTCGGCTATGGCATACTCAAGATATTAAACTCCATTTAATTGCTTCACTTCGGTTTTTCGCGCCATGGGCATGCTTAATAGGCTTTACAATATACTTCTTTTATCCCAGCTATTTTTTGGCACTACCAGCAGAAAACCGCTCACTGTGGTTACTCACGCTAATTATTTATCCATTAGTGTCGGTTATCCCTCAAGAAATAATCTTTAGAACCTATTTTTTTCATCGCTACAAACGCATCTTGCCATCTAAGCAGGTGCGACTGGTACTCAGTAGTTTTTGTTTTGGGCTAGCACACATTGTCTATGGCAACTGGATTGCCGTCGCCTTAAGTTGGATTGGCGGGTTAATATTTGGTTACCGTTACATACAAACACGCTCCACATTGGTAGTCATCATTGAGCACAGCATGTGGGGGAGTTTTCTTTTTACCATCGGCTTGGGGGCTTTTTTACTAACACAACCCAATATGTAAGGCTTCATTGACACGCCCATCCACAGTTTTGATGTTTTATTTTCTGTCATGTGATCAAGCTATCCTTACCGCTGGTAAAAACTCCAAGATTCAAATAAAGCATTTTTCAAATCATGCAAAAACCCACCAAAACACCTACATCACTGAATGCGCAAGATTTGTCGCGAGTTATCGAAATGGCCTGGGAAGACCGTACTCCATTTGAAGCCATACAATCTCTATATGGCTTATCGGAGCCAGAAGTCATCGCCTTGATGCGTCAAAACATCAAGCGAAAAACATTTAATAATTGGCGCGCAAGAGTGAGCGGCAGAAAGTCTAAACATGCCTCCTTACGCAACCCCAAAATATTGAGAGGCTATTGTTCTACTCAATATAAAATTAAGCGTAACGCTTAGTGTAGAATTACCCTCGATATATAAGGTGTATAATAGGAATTTACACTGTGAGCGAATCATCTCGCTAGCTATATTTCGGTCTCATTTTTTACATTTGCAATTGGTTCAATCCAGTTTTTTGCAATACACGATAATCACCGATTTCCGTTGTTAGCGTGAAGTAAAAATACGTGTTACACTAGCAACATACGTACTAGTATTTTGTATATAACCTGAACTTGGAATAAGAAATTCTGCAAACTTTTGAATTTATTGTTCTTTTTTTAATCCACTACCCAGTAGTGGGGTAAATTCGATATCAAGGTGCTCTAGTGAAGGACTAATGAGTTAT
The DNA here is from genome assembly GCF_042646125.1 of Agaribacter flavus. Taxonomy (NCBI): domain Bacteria; kingdom Pseudomonadati; phylum Pseudomonadota; class Gammaproteobacteria; order Alteromonadales; family Alteromonadaceae; genus Agaribacter; species Agaribacter flavus. The sequence goes on along the minus strand of NZ_JBHRSW010000011.1, from coordinate 66,621 downwards.
TTCAACCTTGAGCAACGCAGATATCGTGATCTAGGGTACTGCTGGACGGAGTTGCTTATCCCGAATTCAGGTTATATAGCAAGTTAAGCAGTTAGGTTGGTGTCTGTATTGGGCAATACAACGAAGGTGCAAACAGTGAGAAAAGATTTAAGAGTAAGTATGCAAAACAGTGAGTCTGTGGAACAGTTGGAAGTAAGGCTGATAAAAAAATACTCACCTTACCTAACAAGATTTGCGACACAGTTAGCAGATGGATTGAAGGACGCGACTTTCCGAGAGTCTCTAATTCAGGCAGGTATGATTGCCTTACTGTCTGCGATGAGAAAACATGTAAATCAGAAAAAAAACAACATCGAAACTTTAGCGCGTACGGAAATAAAACGAGCGATTTTAAACGAAGTGAAGCAACGACCAGAGCTTAAGCATCGTTTCAAAAAAGAATCCGATTTACCTTTCTTTGCGTCTGAAGAGGAAATGAATCTCCACAGAGCCTTGGTAGCATCGAAAGAGCATCGACCTGAGCTTATTTTATTACGAAAAAACATTGCATCGATAGAAGCCAAACAAGAAAAATATCCACTTGTCTCTATGACTGAAGCAGCGCTAGTCATGGGGATAACAAATCGCTCGAATGCATCAAAAGAAATCAAAAAAGCAGAACTTGCGAAAGACCTTTTCACAGTAGAATTTTTCAACGGGACAAAACGTGTACCGCTGTTTCAGATTGATCAAACCAGAAAGAAGGTTTATCCAATTATTAAGGATTTACTCAGCGCCTTGACTGATGATTGGGATCAAGACGCAGAAAGTTGGTTACTCTACGATTGGTTTACTTCGCCAATTGACGATGATAGCGACCTAACCCCCGCTGATCTTCTACACAAACGTGAGGCCTTTGATGAACTACTGTATTTGGCAGGACAAGCAGGGGCAGAAAATGCCGGTAGGTATGCGCTGTAATGGTAAAAGGTCGCTACTCAAAACCTATATTGTCTTGGTCACTGCCCGAAGAGCCACCACCGTTTGATTTGCAACCTGGCGTGTATCACAGAGTATTGGACAAGCAGCCCCCACGCTCATACCCATCAACAAGTTTTAACCCATATGCTGGTTTTACGTTTGACAAATATGGTCGCTTGCTGAACGCATCAAAAAAAGTTGTGGCAGGTACTCGCTTTGCGCCAGTTGTCGATGACAAACGAAAGATCGTGCCAACCTTGTATTTAGCTTCAACAGATAGAGCGGCATATGCTGAAATTTTAGTCAGGGGCAAAACATCCACACAGCTTACCTATAATAGTATTGTGAACCTCGAGAGAGTCACTATAGAAATTAACAATACGCTATCGCTTTTGGCGCTCACACCGCCCTTTCTTGACGATACAGACAAAAATCACTACAAAATCAGCGAAGGAGATCTTATTTATAGTAAGCAAAGATACTATCCAGAGACCTGCCGTTTCGCCTCCGAAGCACTGCAAAAATATACGCGAATACAAGGATTACACTGGCTATCAAGGCAAGAGGATAACAATTCTGTCTATGTTCTGTTTGAAAACAGGATCGACCCTACTGGATTTGTGCAAAAAGCTAACTTTGATGCGCTTTCACTCTCTGAATTGCGTATTTGGGTACCCGATGCCGCCGCAATTGGTGTCAAAATAGATAAAGCTTTGTTCGCCTACCTAGACACGACAATGCCAGAATTTAGACTATACAAGCACTATTTCCGATAACTCCCTCCGTGTAGCAAGCTCACATTTCTGTTTATTTTTTATGCAAAAAAACAAAAGCTAGTCTATACTTTTAGTCTGGTATACATAGAGGATACATTGATCATGCTTACCCGACTTTCCTTCAATAAACTGTACACACTAGCCGTGCTCGTCCCGCTAATGATGTTTGCTGCACATGCTCAAGCTCTGATTCAACGAGGCGCAGATTCATTGGAGAGCATTGGTACTCCGCACTTCGATTCTTTAAGAGTGGCGGAAAACGCGTCAATACCCAAAAGCAGAAAAATTTATATTGCTGAGGTAAGCGCGAATTTTGGCAATGATTGGTTGCGTGAGTTTAAAGGAAAAACGACCGAGCAATACAAAAAAAGAGTGCTAGCCGATTACAGCAAAGCCTTAAAGAAACACTTAGTCAACCGCCTTAGTGATGCGGGCTGGCAAGTACTGGACAAGTACGAATCAGGCGCGCTCATCGTTGATGCTCAGCTAAAAGATCTTTATATCAATGGACCTGAAAAGCTCATCCGCGAGCATATTTTAGTTAGAAATATTGGGCAATCGTCTATCTTAATTTCTGTGGCGGGTGCTGATAATAATGTGATTTTTGAAATCGAAGACCGGCGCAATGCTGGCGGCTTAGACAACTATTTTATTGAAACGGATAATGCCATTAATTACGGATGGTTTAGCCAACTTATGGATACTTGGGCAGGAAAATTTGTTGTTTACCTGGATGCAAGCACAAGCGGCGTATAAATCTTTTCTTAATCAGTTTTGAAGGGGTCACTTAGCGCTTTCTGGGCTTTCCTCGCGTCGATTAACGTGACTTCGTGTAATGAGATTGAGGGAAATTGTTCAACTTTTTCCCTCCAGTTTATCAATGTGCGCGCGCCTGAATTGCGCCGTCATATCAAAATACCACGTGTAATTTTTTTTGTTTTCGGGGTTTTGTACCACCACCTTTTGGATCGGTAGTTGATTTCGATAAATCAACTCTTGCTCTACGGCGACGAGCTGATGTAATTGAATAAATGCGTAGAGGTCGTTTGTACTATTGATATAAAAAGCCGTGTCTGACGTTTGCCCATCGCCTGAGCGCCAAATGGCTTCAATATAAGCATCCAAAACCCAATTGTGAAACTTGGCTGACACCTCATCCCCTGCGTTTTGCGAACAAACTGCCATGCCATAGTGCGCAGTCAAAGAGGTATAGTTAATCTGCAATAGCTGCCTGTTCACTTGAATACAATTCAACCAACGATTTGCAGCCATGAATTGCTGTGACTGCAATTTGGCTTGTTGTTCCACAGCACTTTGCGGTGCATAACCCGATGTAAGGGGGTATAAACGCAGCATTCTATCAATATCTTCTGGCTTGGCAGACTGCTGTCTAACTTTTGCAATCAAGGCTTGAAAATCCGCGTCGCTCTTGGCGTAGTTAAGTATCTGTTTAGCTTCTTTTGGCTGCTGGGTAGTCGTACACGCCCCCAAAAGGCAAATAACGACAAAAAAAATCATGCGCCCTAACATGGACAAAACCTTAGTAGTAACAATTGCTCACTAAGTTTACACAAGAATCGTGACAGGGTTAATAAGGCAGGAAATTATATGCGTACTCTAACTCTGTCTTTGTCACATTTTCTACACCAAAATTGATTAATCCTATGCGCTGTAACAATTTTTCTACGAGTTCAGGCGCATCTAATTCTGAATCGACCAAGGTCACAGTAGAAAGCGAACCATCTGGCAATATGACCAACTTAACTGACAGTTTGCCCTCAATGCTTGGATCTTGCCTGAGTGCTCTGCGATACAAGGCATAAACTGCCGCTTTATTTGCATCTAATGTTTGGCGTATTTTATCTAAATCCCGATTTCCCACTACCTGCTGTTTACTGACTATTCGCTTAGTGGCAAGCGCTGCCTCACCCTCACTCGCGGCGACAAACTCGGTAGTTCGGCGCCCTTCTAGCTGTCCCAACGCGCCTATATCAGACGAAACAGGATCAGCTTGAACGCCTCCACTGGTCACAAGCTCTGGCGCAGCAATGGTATCACGTTGAGTAAGGTTTGCTTGCCCGCCTCCGATAGTTTGTTGCGTATCCGTCATGTTTTGTAGACTGCTTGTTTTTCTCATACTCGCTAGCGTATCGGATAAGGCCAGGACTCCTTTGCTTTTGGCGCTCTCTCTTGCTTGAACCACTTTTTCTGTGTCATTTAACTCAGGCACGGCCTCTTGAGGCTGAATGGGTTCGACCTGAATAGGTTCGACCTGAACAGGTTCGGGGGTGACTTGAGGCTCCAGCGCCTCTGGTTCAGGTGGAATGGGCTCGGCCTGAACAGGTTCGGGTTCAACCGGCACGGGTGGTGGGGGCGGTGCTTTTGCTTGCAGTATTCTTGCAAGCTGTGGTGGCAAGGTGTCTTTTTGTTCTCTCGGTATATCGGGTAAAGCCCGCATACTGACATACACTGCAAATCCCAATGTTAGAAGTAAACACGCAATGCTGATTTTGCTAAACCGAGCATTCTCGCTTGCCGCGCTATCCCAAGGTAACTGGCTGTTGTATGCAATCGTCGTCATTGCAAACCACCTGCACTGAGTGCGCTACCTGTATCTTCTTTGTTTTCTACCGCCAAGGCTACATTCGTGTATCCAGACTCTGCACAAGTTTGCATGATTCGTTTCAACAAGGCGTAATTAACCTGACTGTCCCCCATAATGGTAATCGATTGTTGACGCTTCTGTTCTTCGCTTAATTGGCTTTTTCGTTGAGTATGGTAGTCAAGTTCTTCTTTTAACCTAGTGACGACGTTCGGGCTGCCTGCTGCCATGTCCTGGCTATCAGCAATAAACTTACCTTGAAGTATTACTTCAGTTGGTGTGACTAACATTAGCAGTGTTTCTGCAGCAGGCGTATTTGCATTTGAAACAGGCAAAGAGACAGCATCGTTTGTTTGCAAAACTTGCACATCTGATGCATTTAACATTAAGAAAAACACGAGAATAGTAAAAATATCCATCAACGAAACTAAGCTTAACTTAGACTTGGCTTGATTTCGCCGGTGATGTCTCACCATCCTTTTTGCCCGCATAGACTGTTTCATAATTAAGTCCTATCCTTGCTAGCAGTCTCGGACGAAGTAACACCTGCACTTTTGGAGATTGCATCACCTAATGACACTTCAGGAAATAACTCTGCATCAACCACTGAGTTTATTACGACCTCTTTGTATGACCGGGTTGTATCAATCAATGTCACAATAGTTTGATAATCTGTATCGGGTGGCAGTAGTAAGGTGATATCTTTTTTGTCTACGTTTTTAGCCAATAAAGTTTGTTTCATTTGTTTGAGTATTGTTTGCAAGCTTTGAAAATCGTAGTTGGGTGCGTAAGACAAGTTAGCTTGGTCACCTTCTTTTGCTATGCTATCTGCTATCAAAACCGGCACCGACTCGACTAAATATCCTTGTGGAAAATATACGTCTAGACTGTTCTTGGTGAGGTGTACTTCTAATACTTCTTTAGCAAGGTCTTCTGGGTTGGCATTCTCACTCACTCCGGGTAAATTAAGCTCAATCACCGTAATTCTGGAAAACACCATCATCATCAACAATACGGGCACCAAAACAATCATCAAATTCATAAAAGAGGTAATATCGAGCTCTGCCTCTTCGTTTTTCAATCGTCTATTTCCACGCACTTTCATGTGTGCTTCCTAAGCAACATCGCTTGAACGTGTTTTAGGAGAAATCGCTTGTGTCGCAATAATGTTGTTCAAACACTTCACCCCTGCCATTTCCATGCTGTCTACAATCTCAGTGGTTTTTGTTTGCAGTAGAGCATGAAAACCCAAAAGTGGAATCGCAGAAATTAACCCGAAAGCAGTTGTATTCATAGCGACCGAAATTGAAGAAGAAAGCAAACTTGCTTTTTCAGACGGATCCGCATTCGCCACTGCCGAAAAAGCGGCTATGAGTCCGATAATTGTGCCGAGCAAACCCAATAAAGTCGCTATATTCGCCAAGGTAGCCAGATAGGGCGTGCGTTTTTCTAAGCGTGGCACCGTCTCCATCAAGCCCTCTTCCATGGCATACTCAATATCCTCACGTCGCGGTGAGACTTTTAAGCGCGCAATACCCGCGGCAACTACTCTGCCAATCGGCGCCTTACTTTGTGTCGCCACTTGCAAAACTTGGTCAAAACGCTGTTTTATCAACAAGGGCTCAATATCCTTAAAAACACGTTTGTTCGTTGCTGTCGTAGAGAGCAAGTAAATATATCGCTCTAGTGTAATCGCTAAGCCAATTGCCAAAACAATTGCGATTGGTAGCATAAAAGAACCACCTTCCTGAAAAAAACGTGTAATGGTATCTAAGATATCCATGGTAAATAACTCCAAACAATGTGTGGATGCCTGTGGTGAATCACGCTATCTCTGCCAACGAATAGCAAGGGCGCAAATTTGCTGTTTTCTGTCCACAGTAAACTATGCAGACGACTATACTGTGTTTGCTTTGTCACCCGTGTATTCCAATTATATTTTTGGTCTGAAAACATATACCTACCTTTCGGGTTGTGCATCGTTTGGATCGGTACTGAGATCCCTGGTTAGCCCAATGTTATTCGCCTTTGATAGCGTGGTGGACAAGCGCAATTCGCGCAAGAACTGACTGCGTTCAATAACTGGGACAGTATTGACAAGGGGCTGCCAATCAGCGCTGTTTTCGATACGCTTATGTGTTGGTAATTGCCATGGCACAATGCTTAGCACTTGAGGTTGTTCGGTGTTTGCCCGAATAGTATCTTGTAAACGCAAAATAGTGTCAGGACTTTGTGATGTTGTTGGTGCAATGGGATCTGTTTTCTCTGTACCAACTGTCGTGGCATCGTTTGCTGTTTGCGCATCAGCAAAGGGAAGACAAGTTGCGAATAATAGTGTCGCGCACAATTTGCTTAGATGCTTCATTCTGCCTCACCCTTGATTTCACGTGTATTTTCTATTGCTTGTAACTGCCTTGATAGGTCAAGTAACCAGCCTTTTACTTGTTTGATGTCTTTGTCGATGGCTTTCAAAAGTGGTTTTTCGCTTACCCGCTCTTGTCTTTGATGCTCAAGCAAAGCGTGATAGCGTTTGTAATCTTCCAATGCCTCAGCTTTGTCTTGAATGTATAAATCATACAGAATACCTCTATTCCGGTATGATCCGGCATCACTGGGCACCGCAGCTATCGCTCGATTATAAAGGCTCAGAGCCTGAGCAAAATTACCCTGTTTACGCATTAAATGAGCAAGTCTGTTACACGCAATGTAGTTGTAAGGGTTTATACGCAATGCCTTTTGCAAGTGGGCTAAGGCTTCCTTCTCATCTTGCGCTGCCATAGCCAAATCGCTTTTTAGCACATATGCCGCACTATTCAGTTGCCCTGCTTGTTCTGCTTCTTGAATCAAGTGCATGCCACCTTTTACATCGCCATCTTTATATGCACGTAGGGCTTTAAGCATTATATTGCGCTGCGATATATCAAGCTGCACTTGCGATTGTCGATACAAATTTGGCTGGCTAATAAGTTGAGCAACAAGCATGTTTTCTGGTGATTGCTCTGTCGTCACTAATGACGTTTCTGTTGAATTTCCCGACGACTGCACACTTGCTTCATCAGCAGAGCGATGCCCTTGGTGTTCATTACTCAAAGAAGAGCACGCACTAAGAGTCAAGCAAAAACCCAATAAAAATACTAAGCGTAATCCGCGTTGCAAATTATAAGTCATCTTCACGTACATCATGTATTTGCTCGGGCTTGTTGTAACGAACCGGCAGGGCATCACTCAGGGCACGCAAACTCGCTTGTACATATTGATCATAAATGCCGGATTTCACTCTACTAAGGTTGGCTTCGTGTATTTCAATGGCCGTTTCTTCAAAGGGATAAGCTTGTTCTTCTAATAAAATATCGTATTGCGAAGCTTCCAAAGCACTCATGTTTTTTGGACGTTCGGAGTCCATCAAGTCCTCTGCTAGGGTCGCGTACACAAGCGCTAGGCGGTAGTTGGCTTGAGTGGTAAATTCAGCGACAGCAAAAGACATGACTCTATCGAAGGCCGCGGTGGTGTTACTTAAAGCTTTTTGCTTTTTAGCTAGACTCTTATTCAACGGCACAGATAACTTTATTTCTTTGTAAGCATGATAAGCATCTTCGGCGAATACCATGGCGGACATAGCGGCAAGATAACGTGAACGAGACGTACCTACGCTGTGCGGTGAAAGTGTAGGATTGGCATTAACAAGTTTCATTTGCGCTTGCATCATTTTGTTTAGCCAATATCGACGCTTACTGTCTTCCTTTGAAGCTAGGTAAAATTCACTTAGTTTATACCTTGCCTCATTGGCCTCCGGTAAGGAGTCAGCAAAGGCATGGGCAAACCGACGATAAGTGTCGAGCGCCATATCTCGATTGTTTGCTTTTTCAAAATACTCTGCTGCAGAAAAAAGTTGCGATTTTGCATTCTCCGACGTTTTATCCTCAAAATATTGGGCAAGAAGAATAGTGGCTACTGCTTCCCAATCTTCCAACTGTTCATAAGCAAACAAAAGTTGCGGCTCTATGCGCTCAGTTAAAGCATGTTCTGGATAACTTTGAGCGAAGTCTTTCCATAAAGCTATCGCCTGTTCCCAATTTCCTAACAAGGCATGGTATGTCGCACTATCAAATTGTGCTAATTCACGAATCGTCACAAATGAGGGGAGTGACAATACGCGTTCAAGATGAGCCAATGCAGCTCGCAAAGCTAACTCGCTTGCGACAGATAAGTTCGGTACTGCAAAATCTAGTTCAGCGATCGCCTCGCTTCCCATTTGTGCAGCCAACAATTCTGCTTCGGCTTGTTTGAACATGCTTGCGCCTAGTGCTTCGGTCAACGATAAATAGCGTGTATCCTCTGCAGATAAACCACTCAGCACTTGCGTATAAAAATGTTCTGCCCGCGCATACTGTTGGACGGCGTAATGGCTATGTGCACTTACTAAGAATGCTGATTCTTGTTGTTCACTGGTTATATCATGCTCGGTAGTCAGTTCATTCAACACCCAATCTGCCCAGCCAATCGCTTCGCGGTAATGCTTGGAAGCGTGCAAACTCTGCATAAGCATTACGCCGATATTTATTGCCCGTGTATCAGAGATAAAATGCTGAACAAAACGGATTTGTGCTTGTTGCAAGGATGTATAAATTGACGACGATGGTAAATTTAGTTGACCGTTGCTTTCATTGGATAAATGGTTCTCGAGGCCTTGCTCCTCAATTCGCTGCCATGCAATTAAACTGGCATAAGCCGCTTCTGCTGCCATGGGATTAACTTGATCTATATACGCATAGGTATCAAATGCTTGAATTGCTTCGGAATAGTCATTTAAAGCAAACAAAGCTTCTGCCATATAAAAGCGTGTCTGCGCTAATTCAGCTCGCATATCGGCTTCATTTTCCACACTTGCAACAAAACTCTGGTAGTACAAAACCGCTGATTGATATGCGTCATTTTTAGCTTGAACAAGCGCTGAATCTGACATTTGTTGTACAGATGCGACAGACATGGTTTTTGTAGAGGCAAACGAACCATGAAAATCTGTAGCTATTCGCGCAGATTTGCTAGTTGAGTTTGCTCTCTTCGCTAATACACTTTCGAAATACTGAGCAAAACTATGCTCAGTTTGCGCAAGTTCAGGCAAATACTGTTTTAAAAACGGTAAAGCCTGCTGACCAATGGGAGAATACACATTCTCAACAACGCCGTTGCCAAGCCCATATTGCGCGACAAAAGCCTGTTTTGCTGCTAACACTTTGGCGGGATATTCACCCAAAATAAACGCATCAATATGACGAACAAAAAAGGGCACTGCTCGTGGGTGCTCAGGCCATGCCTGTGCGAACGCCAACAATACCTCAGCGCTGTCTGAATAGCGGTTATCATCGAGGTATTGCTGTGCCAGTTCGTCGTAAACTAAATGTTGATAAGCTTGCTCACCCTGTTGTTGATAAAAGGATGCAATCGCGCTGGCACTGCCTTTATAAGAAAAGGTCATCGCCATAACACGTAAACTGTCTTCCACCAAGCGCAATGCCCCTTTGCTCATCTCCAACTCTGCTAAATTTGCAATATCACTTAGCTTAGATTTGGGTAAGCTGTGGGCGAGTAAACGATTAAAACCAATGAGGGCATTGTCATATTCGTCGAGCTTAAAATAACTCCACCCAAGCATGTATGCAGATATGCGGTAAAACTCCGTGTAGGAGGGAAAGGCCAGCACTTCTTGATAGTAATTGATCGCCTTGGCGTACTCTTGCTTCGAAAAATAGTGCTCGCCAATACGAAACCAAAGCTCAACATGTCTGTTTGTTACAGCAAAGCTACTAGGATGAAAACTCGCAATAAATTCTTTAGCCGCATCAACACTTTGCTGTCTTTCACCCGCAAGATCCAAGGCTCTAGACAACTGATACATCGCGTCCATTAATTTAATGTTTAATGCTTGTTGGTCTTCACTCAGTGCTTGCCCTGGCGCAGCTTGCACGACTTGATGATGATTCAATATGTTCAAATACGATGCAATGGCATCATCAAAAACCGGCTTACCTGATTGGCTGCTGCCTTGCTCGATGGTTTGTTCGGCTAACAGCATTTCAATGTCAGCGAGGCGAAATCTAATCTGTTTTTTTTGCTCTTCGTCTACAACCAGAGAGAGTAGATCGTTATATTCTTTCTTCTTTTCGAGCAAGGATAAACGGGGTATCACTTCTTTGGGTAATTTCGCTGTTGGCGTTTGTGGCGTTCTCACGGGTTGCATGTGCAACGCGGATAGTTTAGGTCGCAAACTGCCTCCTGCCACGAGCTTTTCTCTCTCTTTTATTTGTAACTCACTCAAGGCCTCTGGATTTTGACGCGACTCTTCGTTTTCCCAGTATGGCAACCCACATGCATAAAGGTTGATACTCAGGCAAATTACCGTCATCGTACGCGCTATTTTATAGCTCATTGTACGCTTACCTCAGCCTGTAAGTCTTGTAGCCGAATTTTGGCCAAACGCGTATTGACCCACTGTGTCTTGAGTTGATCGCGACGTTCATCGATAATTGCTAGCAAGACCTCCCGCAGTTGCGTTTCTGCTCGTGAAAACAAAGTCTTCGCTTGTTCCTCTCGTCGCACTATCTCGCGTTCGATAGCGGTCATATTTGACTGCTCGACCGTATTAAATGCACGGCCTTGCTTAAGTCCACTGATTTTTGTTAGCGCATGTTGTGCAAGTGCAGCCTCGTTTTTAGCCTTATCAAAGGCACGCAAATGCGCCCAACGTTTAACAATGTAACTGTCTTCCATTTGCCATCGTAAAATGCCTTCAATGCGCGTAATCCGCTCTTGATAACTTGCTTTTAATGGCCGATTACGCGGAGGATCGGCGAGTAATCGGGAGTGCCTCTGTTTTGCCTTGCCCAACCGTTGCCAAGCGAGACTCTGCGCTTTACTCATCATTGCCAAGGACAAATCATCACGTTCAAGCTGATTAGTCGGATGTAAGCGTGAACGCAAGCGCATTAAAGCATCTTGTGTATTTGCTATATCAGTCGTAAAGGAAGTGGTAGAGAGGCGATCAATTTTGCTTTGATAGTGTTGTTTTCGCTCGTTTGACAGATCCTTGAGTACACTTAATTGACGAGACTTACTTTGCAGGCTGTCGAGTACTTCTTGAAGCTGTTTACGTGCAGACAGCAACTGTCTAACCGATACCGATTGACTCGTTTTACTTGTGTCCTTAGCAACAGAGTTAGACATCAAAAACGACCGTTTTATATCGGTAAGTGCAGCTGGCCATTGCGTGTCATCATCAAAAATAAGTGAAGAGAATGCCGGTTCTTCTACTTGATCCGAAAAGCTCTGTAGATGCTCAAGCGTACTCTCTATCTGTGCACTCGTATCGTCAAGCGCGTAATACGCTTCGACAAATTGACCTTGTTGTTGAAAGGCATAAGCCAGACCATAACTCGCCTGCAATTGATAAATACCAAGGCTATGTGTGCGCAAATACTGCCAAATATCGGTTGCACTCGACCAACGATTTTGTTGTGCATGCGCCCAACCCAAGGTCAACATAGCTTGTTGAGTGTCGCCACTATCTGCAGAAATATTGCGAAGCACGGCCAATGCATGCTCATCTTCTTGCTGTTTTAGGAGGCTATAAGCTAAATGCAAATTAAGCCTATCGAACAAAGCGTCTTGCTCCAGTCTCATCCACTTTTCTTGTTCTATTTGTTGACGTCGCGCCGCCTTTGCATTTGGATCGTCCGAAAACCAGCGCCATGGTGTAATGAGTACCTTTAGCGAATGCGCCAGTAAGCGACCGCTGGATTGTGTGCGGTCAAGCCATGTGTCTTGACGTTGTTGATATGTAATGAGGGCTTGCTTTGCCTGAACATAGCGCTCACTAGCGCCAAAGTAATTGCCGCGATTAAATGCTTGCCCCGCCGCGTTGGCGTGCAAATAGGCAGGATAAATACTTTCTTCACTCAAGTCCGGCAAAAGGCTTTTCCAATCCTTGCCCTCTTGCATCATAGCGTGCGCAGACATATATAGCAGCTCTTGCCAATGCTCGAACGCTAATTCTTTTGCGAGTCGATGCGCAGAAATAGCATCATAAGCACGTAAACTAAGCTGTGTTTGGCCGGTTTCGAAGGCCGTTTTCGCTAACCAATACCAAGTATGAGCATGAATATACTGCGAACTATTTTTGTTTAACAAATGAGTAAATTTATTTTGTGCTTGACTGTTTAAACCGAGATTCAAAAGCGCAGCACCTTGTATCAAGGTCAAACGGTCCTGATCCACTTCATCCAATAAACCAAAGCCATGTTTGCGTTCAGCACTTTCCATCACATTCAGTGCAATAAGGTAGTTTTCTTCAAAGTACGCATACATCACATGATAAAAATCCGCGTACACTTTCGCTTTGCTGACGGGTATGTCTTGTTGAACAAAAGGGGCTTCAGACTCCTGAGATAAAGCCATTGCTTGTAAATGAAGGCACAGTAAAGTGCTAAATAATAAGAAAGCCCTCACAAACCTACACTTATAAAAGTTTAGCCGAAAACTCAGGCTGTTGTTTGGTACTGGAGTCGGTAATCCGAAGTTCCAAAGCAAGGGGATCCTCACCCTTACTAACATCAATGCTGACTGCGCGTTTGTACTCGCGTTGCTCTGGTCCCTCGCCAATAAAATAGGCGGTAATTTGATGATCACCTTGTGCAATATTCCCCACATACAAACGTTGCACCCCACCACGTCCCAGTGCTTTGACTTGACGCTCGGTGTACAAATAATGAGTAACAACTTGGTCGTCTATACGCAGTTCTACCGCATCCAACACAAAATACTCACCAATATCTATTGCCACATAAACAGCAATTTGTGTTGATGCAGGAAACAGCAAGTCTTCTTCAAGAATAAATAAATCTCTGTTCAATTCGACCATGGCTTGGCGCAAGCTTTCTATTTCATCAAGCAAGCTAGAATCCGTTTCGTTTGGACTGTTTTTTTCTTTTGGTTCCTGAGCGTCGGCAAAGAAGGTGATTGCCAACAAAACGATCGCCAAATAAACAAAAGGAGATAATCGAGAAAATAGGCGCATAATCAATACCAAACCGAAGCGTAAATTTTAATTACATTAGCAGAGAAGCTGAACAGAGGTTCTTGACCAACGGCGGCGTCGGCGGTCACATCTCTAAAATTATCGTAGTCAAACCGCATATAATCGAATTCAGCATGCAGACTACTTTTCTTAAATGTCGCTGTTTGTGAAAACTGCCATTCATAAGCGAGATGCAAGCCTGCGGTTATGCCAGTATAAGTACTCAGTTCTTTGTCTCGCGCCATAAAGTTAAATTCATTGGGGCGAGAGAACAGATCTTGATAAAAATCGGCTTTTTCTTGACTGTAATGGCGCACAAAAACATCAAACACCCACGCGTTAACTGGATGGATATAGCCCAATTTATAGTTATGCGCCTTAATGCCCCACGAATCATCATAAATCCTTGCATCTGCGTATAAGGCCGCGCGATACGGCAAGTAATAATTTGCATTCAACGAATAAGCGTTAGAAGAGCGCGTATTTGGATACTGCTCGCTCGAAAACCGAAAGCCTCGTTCACTAGTACTATCCGCAAAACGAATGCTGCGATAGGGATTATTTAAAAAACCTTCGTCCGATATGTGCTCAGCACTGAAGCCCATTATCAAGTTTTTGGTCATGATTTGGGTAAAACCAAAGCCAAATTTTTGTCTGTCCGCTTCTTCCTGAAAATTGTCATCACCTCTGCGTCCCACTTCGTCCCACCCTTTTGACCAAGACAGTGACACGGTACTGAGATCACCGAAAAAATCTTGGCTCAAACCGACGTAAACAGAATTGGCTTCAAAATCATTTTCAGAACTGTTGGTATAACTCACACTGAGTAGGGTTTTATCATGCAGAAAGTCCCCGCCTAGTGTTGTTTCTTTGCGCTCTTCTTGGTAAGGGGAAGCCGTGGCTCGCACGTCGATAGATGCGCCGCTTACCGTATCAACATAGTAATTCGCACTCAAGGAAACCTGTTCTCCTACTTGTTTCCGCAGCAAAATTGAGGGACCATCAATGCTGACACCGTCTCCAGAGTACTTGTGGTACATCACATCTGCTCTTTCCTGAGGTAATACAGCAGCGTTTGCGACCACCGGCAAGATGAGTGCAAAAAAGACAAGGCTGCAAACAAACTTTGCTTTCAGAAAATCCAGCATTACCGAGAGACCTTGTCGGGTACTAGTTGCAACCACAGCCACCCCCAGCTGAACCGTCTGCTCCGCGCGCACCCTCTCGGGATTCGTGAACATGTTTAGCATAGGATAGGGCAATGGGATTTCGACCTACCGCCATGATGGGATCGGCTAAATTACTGCGTTCATAGGGTTTGACCCATGGCTCTATTTTAAATCTAGCCCAAAATGAAGCTTGAGTATCTGCTTGTGTTTCGCCCTCTTTGAGCGCTTGCCCCAGCTCAGGTGAGATTGGCTTCGAACTCGAGGCACATGCACTCAAAGACACAAGACACACAAGTGCAAAAGCGGATTGTAGAGATTGGCGCATATTAGCTAATTCTCCCGAATGCGTTTATTCGCGCAAAAGCATTTTAATGGCTTTTTCGTACTTGTTTTCATCACCTGCTCGGTAACCCAAGTGAACCAAGCGTTGCTTGCCGTCTCTATCCACTAGTACGGTTGTCGGCATAGCACTCACGTCATACAGTTGACTGACTTCTCCGTTTGGGTCGTATAGCACGGGAAAGCTCACTTCTATATCGTTTAACAAAGTATCCGCACTGGCGGAGTTTTCATCAACATTGACTGCCAGTATTTCAAAGCCTAAATCTTGATATTCTTGATAAAGCGCCTCCATCTCAGGCAGTTCCTGCCTACATGGACCACACCAACTTGCCCAAAAGTTTATCAATACCATATTGCCTCTTTGCTCAGACAGGCGAATATTGCCCGACTCTTTGCTTTTTAAGGTAAAATCTGGCGCAGTTTCCACAGCACTGGCTTGAGAAACTGCCAGTAAAGCGCCAAGGCTTAAACTGGAAATAAAGAAGTGAAAGGCTTTTTTCATCGTCGTCTCGCTCAAAAGAAAAAGGTAGTTGAGAGCGTGAACGTCAAATTGTGCACGCTTTTTTCCGTACCAATAATATCGCTGTCGAAGACGTGATCACGTACATCAAATCGTACCGATAGATAATCTGTAACAAGTAAGCGGTAGCCGGCACCTAGCGAAACAGTAAAACGCTCGTCACCCGCAAAGTCAGTATTCCCTGCGCCCAAAGATAAGAAAAAATCAGTATTAAACACGAGTTGCTGGGTAAAAAAGACTTCTCCGTTGAAGTTATATGCAATGGCGAGATCATAATAGCGGTAGTCTCTTTCCTCCTCAGTCAGAAAAGGCGCACCACCGGACAAGATTTCAAAACTGGTTTCGCCTGCAGTAGCTTGTCCAAAACTGGCTTCAATGAATACGTTTTCGTTTACGTGATAAGCCAAACGCGCACCAACAACAATGTCAGAAGAAAAATCTTCAATACTAATGACGCCAGCAAATGCACTTACTTCAAAGTTTTCCGAATCAATGTCAAACTCATCAATGCTCCTGCGCTCAATATTTGGGTCAATCGCTGAGGGCTGAGTACTTTGAGCATGCACGGCAACACCGCTCAAGGCAAAATAAAGCGCAAAAAAACAAAGCCAAGTTGAGAGGCCGCAACTCTGTCTATTTACCGTTTTTTTTAAAAGTCTACGCATTGATTTACTCATTATTTGTTTACTATGTTCGCTTTAAAAAAACACACTCGCACCAACGAGCCATTGATCGAGACGCGCTTGCTCATCTCGATCAGTGAGTGCAAGAACGCTGCGATATTCCGCTTTAACTAAGACGCCATCACTTAAGTAATAGCGCACACCTACGCCTAATTCGTAATGATTGCTCTTGCGTACCTCATCTCCAGATTGCACTAAGTTTGCTTTGGGCTTGGTGCGAATTTCTCCAGTGCCTAAAGCTAAATAAGGACTGATTTTCCAAGCAGGAAAAACGGTATGGCGCATGCGAACCGACCACAGCTTGTTGTCGGAAAAATCCCCCAACGCTTGGGTATAATTAGCATCTACCGCTAGATTTTTTGTCCACACCCAAGTGCCCGTAGCAGAAAGCGCAGCGGTATTATCTAGTACCCCCCCCATTACCGTAAATTCAGCGTGCCGTGTTAGGTAATCATCAAAACTTCCACTTGCAGGCTTGAGAGCAAGCCCGTCTTTTAGCACGGTTGCGGTGAGTGCCTCGCGAAAAATCCATCCTTCTATTTGTCTTTTTGGCGACGCGACAGAACGAATCTTGTACCAACCGGTACGCGCTTTGAGAATATCTATTTCATCGCCTTTACTGAGCACGTAAAAAACGGGGAACTCGTCTGCAGGCCCCGAGTGGACGTTTATGTAAGGAGAAGTAACGGTTACTCTCAATTCATCCGCACTGGCAATAAATGCACAAAAGTACAAAACCAGAAGTAGCGCTACAGACCTATACAAAATCAGTCCTCAGGGGTATCAAAGGGGTTGTTGTAATATTGACCACCAAGATCTATCCATTCTGCAATGAGTCGCAACTCGGCGTCAGAAAGCCAGCTTTGGTGGCTGCCTGTTTCGAACACTGCAAAGAATCTGCCACTATTTAGGGCACCATTTACATTAAGACTTGGATTAACACGAACTGTACGAGTAAGCGGAATCGGTTCACCTGCTGCATCTAAAACAAGCTCGCCTTCGTCGTCTCTTTCAAATACCTGTGCACCGTTACCGTCAAGCACTGGCACTAAGCGATCTAGCAGCACACCATTGAGCAATTCTTGTTCATTATCATTAAATAAGAGTTCTCGATAACTACTCAAAAAGTCGCTATTTTCAATCGAGGCTGTCGCCGATAAATCCAATTGAGCATCGGGCACCCTTGGGGCACCATCGGCATCGTTAACACTGTGACAAGCAATACAGGTGTAGTCTTCGATAACATTGGATTCACTGTCGAGAATTTGACGAGAAAGCGAAAACAAAGGTGCAATATGATCAGGAAAATTAATGACCGCACGGCAAACGGCTGACCAGTTTTGTGCGCAAGATTGTGATATTGGCAATGGTGTATTTAAATCAGCATACGCCAGAGAAAAACTCGGTTCGGGGGGCTGTTGCGCGGAGTCAACCCAAATATCCTCAAATTCTATATCAGGCTGTAGTGTCTCTGTACCATTGAGACGGGCAAGCGTTTGCGCCATGGTTTCCCCAAGGTCGGCGAAAAGTGCGGGGTTCGCACCGGGAAACCCCTGCCCAGTAAGAGCTGCACCTTGATTAATTGAGACAGTTTGTGCGTCGATACGTCCGTGAGGTGCTTGGCTGTCTCGACGGTGACAACCGATACAAGACTTTTCTTCGCCGGGCATAAGCTGCAACCAATTGTTGTGCCGTTGCGAAAGGCGTTTACCTTGCGCATCAACAACACTAATAGTAAAGGGCACTTGCGCGGGTATGGCCACTTGTACCGAACCATCCGGTTGTATTGGTGTGTAGCCGAGTATTTCGCGCATAAGTTGATTTCTCGACCGACCAAAAGCAGATGAAGCAAAGTCGAGTGTGTCATCGTCAGGTATTGATACACTTTTTTCAACACGTAAAAAACGCGCAAGGCGCTGACTCGCCATTGTTTGCGAAGGATCGGCTGTCACCGACAAGCCAAAAGGACTGGTGTCTGCACCGTCCACATCGTAAACACTACTGATATGCAACACCCCCATACCCGCATCAAGCAAAGCGTGATTGCTACGGTCAATATTTGAACTGGGATTAGCTGGGAAAGGGCGATCCTCCATCGCGACAAGTTCACTCACTACCCGATCGAGCACCGGTAAACCCAAGGAAAGCTGGGTGTTCTGCTCGGGATCAAACATCCATAAACCGTACACTGGAGGCGCGGCTTGGTAGGCTTCGTCGGCAATGTTTTCTGCAGTACAAGCTGCGATAGTACGGTTGCTTTGCGTATCTGCGTTCATGCTCCCGTCGTCAACGCTGTTGGTCTCTTCACCTGAAGGTGCGTATAAACGGCATTGGCTCCAACTATATATTACCCGCCCGCTGCCATCCCATAGGGGGTACAATGCATTAATAAAGCCGGCGGCCGAAATGCCTCCGCTTAAATCAATGCCATCAATCAAGGCACTTTGCTGCGCCACACTACTTATTGCTGGCATGCTGGCAAAAGGCTGTTGATAGTCAACGAAATTATTAATATCAATGGTGACGAAATCTGTCCCCATCCGCGGATTTGAAAACGACTGTAGACCCAACAACACTTGGCCATCAGGATTTACGCTGGCCTTTACGTATTGAACATCTCCCGCGCCTTCTATAATGTCGTGACTGTGCCGTCCATAGACAATTTCCAAATCACTGCCGTCAGGGTTGATTTGGTACAGATTCATTCCTTTGTTGCCATTATTCTGATCCCAGCGACTAAACAGCACTTTGCCATTGGGTAAAACCAAAGGATCCAGATCATGACTCTGATTAAACGAGATTTGTTGAATATTGTCACCGTCAGCATCCATAATATGCAGCACCGAGGCGTGGATATTCAAACTTTCTTCTAGCCCAGCATATTGTGGTTTGCCTTCATCCAGTAGCCTAGCCTGATTACCACGTTGACGTGTCGAGCTAAAAATAATCCTGCCGTCAGCCAAATAAACAGGCCCCGTGTCATGACCAACTTCTGCGACCGTGTCTGATTCGATAATACGCCGTAGGGTATCTGAGCGGCGATCATACTCCCACAAATTCCAAGTAGGAGCTGTTTGCATCGAAGGTAACTCGGGGGCTCTCACGCTAAAAATCAGACGATTTCCCGAATAATCAGCTTTGAGATCTTTGATGTCGAAGGGTAAAACTTGCCCATCCTCGTCTAAGGCCTCGGGAAATAGTCTTTGGCTAATATCAACAGGAATAGCAGAAGCATTCGCGCGCTGTTTTATAAACAAGCTAGCGCCGGGAATAAACTCAGTTGGGTCACCCAGAGAGCGAATCGGATCGCCGCCAGAAACACTTAAATCTCGTTCAATATACGCGATCGGGACGTCGACCACGACTGGATCTGGAGCCTGTGTTTGGTCGGTAATGTTTTCGCCACTACAAGCGCTTAACACTAACCCCAAGGCACTAAAAAACATTGCTCTTTTGCGTGTCCGTCTGAGATTTTCGCGCTGGTTTTGATGCATACAATTACCCAGTTTAGCTGTGCTGCTTATGGTGACCGCTGGAGTGCATATCTCCCCCAAGTATTTTAGTAGCATAACGATATCTACCAGCCCTTAATAGTGTCTCAAAATAACGACTGCCAAGGTTTTTTAAGGGTTTTGAGGGAATAGCCACAGCAATCCATCTTGTTCAATTACACTCATTCAGCTTTGCAGGCGCAGCAGCACAATACAATCTTGGTTTTTATATTTAGGCATAAATCTCAATACTATTTACGGAATGTCGTGTTTGAGCCATTAGGTGTCGATAGATAGCAACACTATTTATTTAAAAAAACCAAGCAACGAATGACTTATCTTAATAGTTTCATGAACTTAATAGAATTGGCCTAAGATTTGATACTTTGACTAACGCAATATGCCAACCACTTGATGCCAGATTCGTGTTCGACATGGATGAGAGTAATTCGCGTATTGAAGATCAGACGACACAGTAAAGTCCTATAACCATATCGCTGACGCAAGGCTGTATAAACTACCCATGTTGGCTGTACGAGATCGCAACACGGGAGTAGTTAGCATGCATCGCACAAAACCATTCAATCAGCGTTTATACCAGTGCGTTTTTAGTCTGGCTAAAACGTCATTGCTGCTACTTATCTGTATGCTAGGTCACAGTTTTTCAGCAAATGCTAACAGCCTCAGCCAAGCCAAACGGATGCATGACAGACTCGTAGGCGTGCCTCCGAGTGAGCCTGTGTTACAGGAAATGCGTGCACTTATTGAGGCAGGCGATCCTCTAGCCGCGGCCTCAATCGCCATGCAAAACCCATCGTTTTACAATATTACTTTGAAGCACTGGATCAGCCCTTGGACAAACGAAGAGGGCGATATTTTTGCCCCACTTAACGACTATTCTGCTACCGTAATCGGGATCATAAGAGACGATTTAGACTTTAGACTTATCCTCAGCGGTGATCTTATTTATACTGGTGCAACAGCTGGTGTACCAAGTTATGCAGTAGACAACAACGACCACTACGCCGCGTTGGAGCAACGAGGCATAGATCTGTCAACTGCGCTTATACAAAACACGCAATCCGCTCTTCTTGGCTTACCACCCGAGGCTACAGCGGGAGTCATGACTACTCGTGCAGGGGCTAAAGCATTCTTCAAGGATGGTACCAACCGTGCAATGCTTCGTTTCACACTCATCAATCATTTATGCACCGACCTTGAGGCACTAAAAGACACCAGCCTGCCACCTGATCGTATTCGACAAGACTTAAGCCGAAGCCCAGGTGGGGATAGTCGCATATTTGCAAACTCCTGCGCGGGTTGCCACAGCGGAATGGATCCGCTAGCACAAGCCTTTGCCTACTACGAATACAACTATGATGTTGACAGCGATCCTCAAGGTGAAAACGGGCGCCTGCAATACAACAGAACTGGCGAAAATGATCCAGACACTGGCACGCGGGTCACCAAAAAACACCGTATTAATGCCAACAACTTCCCCTTTGGTTATGTCATTGAAGATGATCGTTGGGACAACTATTGGCGACAAGGTATCAATCAAACACTCGGTTGGTCAACGCAACTTCAAGGCTATGGATATGGCGCAAAAAGTATGGGAGAAGAGTTGGCGAACAGTCAGAAATTTGCCCACTGCCAAGTAAGTAAAGTATTTGAAAACATATGCTTACGACCTGCGCAAGATGCAGCTGATTGGCAACTGATTGATGAGGTTAGCAGGCAATTTATGCAAAGTGGTTATCTAATGAAACCAGTCTTTGCTGCAACCGCTAACTATTGCAAAGGAGAATGAATATGATTCATCATCGCAAGATATTCCTACTCCTAAGTGCTGCGTCGCTGATAAACGCATGTGGTGGTGGCGAAACACAGGTACAAGAAAACCCAATCCCCCCGCCAAACAATAGTCCCGTGCAAAATTACACGGGCCCAGCTGCTGCAACCGAAGATACACAGGACTTTAAAATAAATGTTTGGGACAACATTGCCACTGCGGAAAAATGTGGTGCCTGCCACATTCAAAATCAACAATCCCCTACCTTTGCACGAAACGACGACATTAATGAAGCCTATCGCATTACTAATAGCTTGATAGATAAGGCTAGCCCTCGTGATTCCTTACTGATCACCAAAGTGGCAGGCGGTCATAATTGTTGGTTGAGTAGTGTCGAAGCCTGTACTGACTTGATGAGTACTTGGGTCGCCAATTGGTTAGATACCGAAGAGACAAGCACGCAAATTGTGTTGGAGCCACCTGCCCCCCGCGCCGTTGGTGCCAACAAGAACTTTCCCGAAGAGCCTTCGTTATTTGCCGAGAATTTGCATCCTTTGTTGCAAAGTAACTGCAGCGAATGTCACAGTAGCACGGCGGCTATCCCAATTTCACCTTATATCGGTTCGGCTGACATTAGCGAAGCGTACCGAGCAGCGATACCTAAGCTAAATTTAGACAGTCCAGCAAACAGTCGGCTGGTTGTCCGCGTGGCAGAGGAGTTTCACAATTGTTGGACTGATTGTGCACAAGATGGAGAGAGCCTGATAGCGGCCATACAAGGCATGGCGAACTCGATTCCCGATACAGAACTTGATAGTGGTCTGGTGGCATCGCATGTAAGTTCAATGCTTGAGGGAACCTTAGCGAGTGGCGGCGGACGATTTGAGGCAAATATCATTGCAAAATGGGAATTTAAGACCGGCACTGGCAACACGGCCTTTGACACCAGTGGGGTATCACCTGCGATTAATCTGACACTTTCGGGCGGCTACGATTGGGTTGGTGGTTTTGGTATTCAGCTCACCAATGGCAAAGCGCAAGGCACAACCAGTAGTAGTAAAAAACTGCATGATTTAATCACCGCCACTGGCGAATACGCCATAGAAGCGTGGATTGCACCCGCCAACGTGACGCAAGAAGGCCCAGCTCGTATTGTGACTTACTCAGGAGGTGACGAGCGCCGTAATTTCATGCTCGGGCAAACGCTCTACAACTACAATGCGGCTTTGCGGCACACGAACACTGACGGCAACGGCGAACCATTTTTAAGTACCGATGACGCCGACCAAGACTTACAAGCCGCACTGCAACATGTTGTTGTCAATTACAGTGCCGCTTCAGGGCGACAAATTTTTGTTAATGGGGAATTCTCCGGTGATGAAGACGATGTTTCGGGTGGCCTACTCAATGATTGGGACGACAGCTTTGCATTTGCACTGGGTAGCGAAGTCAGCGGTCGCTATCCTTTTGCCGGCACGATACGTATGGTCGCGATTCACAACCGCACACTTTCTGCCGAGCAAATTGAGAGCAACTTTGACGCGGGTATAGGGCAGAAATTTTATGTCATGTTTGGTATTAGCGAAATCATTAATGCCGAGCAGTCTTACATTGTATTTGAAGTCAGCCAATTTGACTCTTTTAGTTATCTATTTGCCGAGCCAAGCGTCATTAGCCTCAACGAAAACACAAGCTTGGACGGCATTCCCTTGATGGGCATGCGCATCGGAATAAATGGACGAGAGGAAAAAACGGGACAGGTATTTGCAACACTCAACAAAAATATCGACACCGCGAGCAGCACTCTGAACTCATTTGGTGCTATTCCAATATCACGACAAGGTACAATTATACCGGTACAAAAAGGCCCTGAGCTTGATGAGTTCTTTTTAAGCTTTGACACCTTGGGCGATATACAAAGTACGCGAGCCGAACCCACCCCACCCGTGTTAGCCAGCCCTCAAGACTTGCCCGCGCAGGCAGAACTTGGCGTCCGCCATTTTGCGGAAATTAACGCTAGCATGGCGGCATTAAGCCAAGTTGACCCACAACAAGAAGACGTGCTTGCAACTTATACGCAACTCAAGCAACAACTACCTAGTGTGACTGGACTCAGCAGCTTTTTAGCCTCCAATCAAATGGCAATTACACAACTGGCAATTAAATACTGTGATGCCTTGGTTGAGGATAACCTTTTACGCACTGCGTATTTCCCCAATATGAATTTTGCATATGATGCAAACGGAGGATTTAACGAGACGAGTAAGCAGGCCATCATTTCTCCCTTACTCACCAATATGATTGGCGGTGATGTGGTAGGGCAACCCAATTCGTCCGAACTCACAGCAGAAATCAGCGCACTCATTGACAAACTCAGTGCCTGTTCGTTTACCAATAGTTGTGATGCCAATACGACGCCCACCGTGGTTAAAGCCAGTTGCGCAGCGGTTTTAGGTAGCGCTGCAGTAACCTTACAATAGCGCTGTCGAGGAGAGAAAAAAATGAAACGTCAAGCCATGAATACTCGATTTAGCTTTGCAAAAAAAATCAGCCGAAACAAACCTAAGCCAAGTCAAGCACACGACAAAGACGCCGCTTTGTATCACACTGATCATGCTCGACCAATGACCCGACGAGAATTTATTTCGCAAGGTTTTATGTGTGGCACTGGCATGGCACTCGGCGCATCGGCACTAAGCTTATTTGCTAACCCTCGTAAAGCCTTCGCTGAGCTCTCTCCAGATTTAGAAGCACTAAAGCGAAGCTGTGGCATAGCTACACAAGGCGCAGGTAGAATACCTTTTATCGTATTTGACTTAGCGGGCGGTGCCAATATTGCTGGGTCTAACGTATTAGTCGGAGGACGTGGCGGACAAATGGATTTTTTGAGTACACAGGGTTATTTGCGACAGGGCTTACCGGGCAACATGACCCCCTCAGTCGCCAACCCTGATACTGGCTTATCCGACTTCATCAATACCGAACTAGGCCTTGCTTTTCACAGTGACAGCGCGTTTTTACGTGGTATTACAGACAAGTTGGCTGTTGTAAACAGAGCCAATGTAAATGGCGCCGTCATCCCAGCACGCTCTGAAAATGATACGGGAAACAACCCGCATAATCCCATGTATGGGATTAACAAAGTCGGTGCCGACGGTAGTTTACTCACACTAGTCGGATCGCGAAACTCAGACTCAGGCGGGAACTCTATGGCACCGCAAACTATGCTAGATAATAGTAAACGTCCGACCAAAATCGATAGACCGTCTGATGTCACAGGACTTGTCGATACTGGTGATCTAGTGGGACTATTGAGCCAAGATGATTCCGTCGCCGTAATGGAATCAATTCAACGCATTAGTGACATGAAGTTAAGTAAAGTTAACACCGGTATTTCCAGTGACGAAGTGCTAAAAGAACTGGTGAGATGTGGCTACGTAAAAAGTGCCGATATTACCGATAGGTTTGGCGATCCAAGTTCACTCAACCCAAGTCTGGATCCATTGATCGTGGGTGAGGGTGGAATATTTAGCCAAGAGGAGTTTGCAAATGACCGAGAATTTCAAAAAACAGCCTCAATCATGAAACTCGTTATTAATGGTTTTGCTGGTGCCGGTACAATTACAATGGGCGGCTACGACTATCATGTCGGCAATCGTGCAACGGGAGAAATCAGAGATTTACGCGCGGGTCGATGCATGGGGGCTTGCTTAGAATATGCTGCTCGCGTTGGCGTCCCGCTAATGATGTATGTATGCAGCGACGGCAGTGTATTTAGCAATGGCATGTTGGATGAATCTGTGGATGGAAGAGGGAAGGGCGTGTGGACAGGTGACAATTCCTCTACTGCCGCTTCGTTCTTTTTAGTTTACAACCCAAGTGGTAGCCCTCAACTGATTGGCGCGGATGCCCAACAAATGGCGCAACATCAACAATTAGGGTTTATGCGCCGCGATGGCTCAGTCGAGACATCCGCAAGCCCAGCTGCGAACAACGTAAACTTACTGGTTGAAACCGTGATACTAAATTACCTAGCACTGCACGGGGAACAAGGCAGACTCGCAGAGTACTTTCCCAATCACGGCTTGGGCAACGCCGCACTATTAGATGCAATGACAGCTTTTGAACCGATAGTAAACGGTAGATTGGTGTAGGAACGAGTATGAATTTTGGTTTCTCTCTCGGTGGGGTTATGCTTGGAAGCTACCCCTTTTTTGTTCAATGAGGAATCAGAGCCGTATCATAGCCAAACTACTCAGTTTCAACGGGCAAGGGCTCTATCGGTACGGTCAAACATTGTGTCCCTCTCTCACACGCGGTGTAATCTTCAATGACCGTAAATTCTGCAAATCGAATCAATGTTTCAAGTTCACCAGATGCTTTCATTTCTTTGATCACCTGATCAATTTTGGGGACTAAATCGGCGTGGCTGTTGTGCAGGTAGTGGTACAAACCAAACCGAGCTAGGCTTCTTTCTAAAGGTACTACTTTTCCGACAAGATCATGCTTGTAAATAGTGAGCATGCCATCTAGATAATTGGTGAGCGCAATATCTGCTCTGCCAGCACTCAAAAAAGAAAGCATTTGCAAAGAAGAGTTAAAATCGAGGACATTACGCATCCCTTTTGTAAAGTCATCTGTGTGCCTAACGCCTCTCACCTTTACAAGCCGATAAGCTTTTAAGTCGTCTTTTTCGCGAATATTAATGATCTGCCCTTTTTGCACAAATGCAGTGGTTTGCAGGTAATAATAGGGAGTGGGGACTCTAATCACCGAATCATTGTTTTCCCCGTATGACCAGATCCGCATAATTTCCCCGTCTTTGCGACCAGACACCACGTCTTGCTCCGCGCGTCGGCCTGGTAAGGGAGTAATAGTAATGGGTATGTCGAGGCGATCATAAATTCTGTGTAGCACAATACGCCCGACTTCTTGCTCACTGAGGTTTCGAATCGATACAAATTCATACTGGACGGCATAGGTTTTATGGATGGCAACAACAAAGAGTAGCATTGAGCACACAACAACTCGCCCGATGGCTTTCATATACGACCCTCCTTAACCGGTATTACCTGCGCATACTTATATCGGCAATGTACCCAATAAGCTAACACTACTAGAATAGTACAAAATTCGCACAATTGATATGATGGATAAACGTACATACCTCAGCTTCACTCACTCAGCAGGATGACGCGCCCTAACAAGTCTTATAAAAATACCCCAACTACGGTGTAAGCCCTTTGGAATAATGCATACGACGATGATTATCCATTACTATGGCCTCGTAGGCTGGTAAGCTATTGATCAATCCGATACCGTCTTGCACACCCATTACGAATACAGCGGTAGATAAGGCATCATTGTAGACACTTTTGTCTCCAATAATGGATACCGATTGGACTTCGTGCGTCGACCTGCCAGTTCTTGGTGAAATTATATGGTGATAACGAACACCCTTGTCTTCAAAGTAGCGCTCGTAGTCGCCTGATGTAGACATTGCTGTATTTTCTAGCGGTATGACGACAGCTTGTTTATGTTTATCTCTGGGGTCGCGAATACCGACTACCCAAGGCTTTCCTTTTCGATCACCCAAGAGTTTAGTGTCGCCACCTGCCGTTACGAGGGCATGGCGAATCCCCATTTCTTGTAAAATTTTGATGGCGTTATCAACCGCATATCCTTTTGCGATGCCGCCTAAGTCTATTTTTACCTTAGGATTAAGGAATTTAACCGTTCCCGCAGATGCCTTGAGTTCAATATGTTCATAGTTAATGGCGTCCAATAAGGTTTGTATATCGCTTTGCGAGGGATGTTGCTTGTCTTTGTAGTTGTACAAGTACCCAACACTCGCATAGGTGATATCAAAGGCTCCCTTGCTTAGACGCGATATTTCAATTGAAAGTGAAAGTAGGTCGAATAGTTCTTTGGATATACTGACTGCTTTCTTTCCTGCATATTTATTGACTTGCGAGAGTTCGCTACTGTCGATGTAGGGACTCATTTGCTGGTTTATGCGTTCCATTTCTTGCATAACAGCATCTAATGCCCGACTCGCGTATGCGGCGTCTTCGTGAAATACCTCAGCATAAATATTCGTTCCCATAATACCTGCGCTGCGCTCGTGCCAATTAGCAAAGGTGAATTGAGCGAACAGCATAAGATACCCAAGTAGTGGAATTACCGCCATTGGTTTTATGCGAGACATTTTTGCAAAACCTGTATATCAAACGAGGCCGTGACAGTGCTTAGTACCTTGAGCAATGTCTGCTTTTTTTGTTCTGACACCGTCCAATAAAACGGTGTCATCATCAGTAGATGCGCTCGTTGTTCAGGCGTAGCTAAACTAAGGTCAAACGATAAATTTGTTTGCTCAAGCCGAGTAAAGCCGGGGGGGATAGCCGTAGACACTTTATGGTCATTCGGCTTGTCGTAAACCAATTGCTTGAGTTGATGTAAGTGTTGTTCGGCTGGATTAACCGCTATCCATAAGCCGTCACTTTTTAGCACGCGATATACTTCTTCTTTGCTACTTGGAGCAAATACCTGCAGCAAACAGTCCTGACTTTCATCTAACACAGGTAAGTTAAACGTGCTTGCCACTGCACATTCAATGTCTTTATACGTTCGAGCCGCCGCCTGAATAGCTGGCTTGGAGATATCAATGCCGTAAGCAAGCAAATTTTTTGATATCGACGCTTCCCTGGTTTGCCTTTCGTTTTTGAGCAACGAATAAACGGTTTGCAAATAGTAACCCTCGCCACAACCGGCATCAAACAAGGAAAAATCAGAAATAGGCGATGATTCAGCATATTTTTTCAAACATCGACTGGCTAAGTGCTCGGACAAAGGGGAATAAAACCCTTGATTTAGGAAGCTACGGCGAGCCATCACCATATCATAGTTATCGCCCGGTGCTTTACTGTTCTTTTGATTTGAAAGCAGCAGATTAACATAGCCTTGTTTAGCACAATCAAAGCTATGTTTGTTTTCGCATTGCCAAGTGTTTGCCACCTTTTGTAGCGGCGCACCGCAATTCGGGCACCGCCACGTAGAACAAAAGGCAGGGTTCGTTGACATTTACTCTTTTAACGCAACATCAGCGTCGGCAATCATATAAATGGTCGCCGCATACGCCGCCACGTTTTGCGCTAACTCATCTGGATCGATTTTATCGAGCGTATCATCCGGAGTATGGTGCAAGTCAAAGTAATCACGACCGTTTTGGTTCAGACGAATCGTTGGTACGCCTTTTTCTACTAAGGGAATAATATCTGGACCACCCCCAGGTACGTCAGAACCGCCGCGCACGATGCCCAGTGGTGAAATCACCTTTGCAATTTCGTCAATGAGTTTCGTTGCCTCTGGATTCACATTTGAGACTAAACGCCAAATACTTCGTGCACCAAAATCAGATTCGGTTGCGACAACATGGTTATGCAGATTGTTTTCATGTTGTTTAGCATAGGCAAATGCACCTAATAAACCCACCTCTTCTGCGCCAAACATTACCACGCGAATGGTTCTTTTGGGTCGCTTGGGCAACTTTGAGATGAGTACAGCCGCCGCAGTGGTAATCGCCACACCTGCGCCGTCATCGACAGCCCCCGTTCCCAAGTCCCAGCTATCCAGATGGCCGCCAATTAGTACGATTTCCTCAGGCTTTTCACTACCAATAAGATCAAGTATTACGTTGCCACTGCTAACATCACCCTTCCACTTCGAGGTGGAGTGCAATGAAACATGTAATGGCGTACCCAGTTTGTGCAAACGTCGCAAGTGGTCAGCATCGGGGTTAGATATAGCAATAACCGGAATATCAGCCCAGCCCTCTTTGCTTTCGCTCATCATCCCTGTATGCGGGAAACGATGAGAGCTCGACCCCACAGAACGTACCACTAAGGCTTTTGCGCCACCGCGTTGTGCATGTTGCCAGCCAATTCTACGACGTTGGTTGGCTGGGCCGTAGCCCGCACCTGTTTGGCTTTTAACTAAAAAATCACCGTCAACGAAAGCCGCTTTACCAGCAATTTCGCCTTCTTTTACGGCTGCTAAGGCATGAATGTCTCTAAAATAAACCACTTCAGCATCAAATCGTTCTTTAGAAGGACCCGCACCGCCCAAGGCTGTGCCATACAAAGGCTGAGTATAGGGTGTAGTTAATGAAATATGCAGGTGTCCACGATCCCAAAATGGCATGGTAAATTCTTCCACCGACACCTTATCAAAGCCTAGTTCTTTGCCCAGAGCCACACCCCAGTCACGAGCACGTTTCTCTGCTTCTGAACCGGCTAAACGCGGCCCCACTTCGGTCGTCAGCGATTCGACAATGTCGTAGGCGAGATCACTTTCTAGAGCGGTTTGCATCAACGCTCTAGCATTTTCTTTTTGTGTATTTGAAACAATGTTTTTTTCAGCAAAACTCGGAAAAGAAAAAACACTGAAGGCCACGCCAAAGGCGAGGTAACGAGTCAGTCGCATGGTGTACTCCACTAGCCATATGCTTGGCTTTTTTGATTGTTGTTTTGGCTATACCCCTGATTTAAGGGTAGCCATTGCGTCGAATGATCGCGCAGCGAACGTTAAATGTATTATCTGTCGTAATTTGCTTATTAAGCATAGGAATAATATCCAATAATGCGCTGAAATACGAGAAGATAAAAAGTACAAGAATGAGCTAGGCATGATCAATTTTTGCCTAGTACACGATAGCGTTTTGATACGTTGGGTTGATCCTTGGTTAATGCCGAGTCTTGCAAGAGTGATGATTGCAGTTTTAAATATCGCCATAAGCCTTGTCTGGTATTTTCTTTCAGTGATTTCCATCTGAAAGGCCAAACAGGTTTTAGGGTTGAAATTTGACGTTCCTCAATCTTAAAGCGATCCAATGTCGGTATATTGTGTAGATTCACAGTTTTTAGCTTGCGCTTCCAATCAATCATATGCAGGTAGTTTGCTGAAAAACCCAGCGTGTTTTTTATTTTTCCGCTTTGCCAATACCAGCCGTGAGGTAAGTGTTTTAATTCGCCCCTGTCTAGGCAATTGCGCTTTTTCCAATAGGGTTTAAATGCACACTGTCCATTTTTAATTTCGTTAAAAAGATGGAACGAAAAATAACCTTCATCAAAACCTTGACCAAAATCTTGTGTGAATGCCTGTTGGTAATTGGGCACGTGCTTGTAGTAATGGTTGAGCGAGGTAATATTGCGATATAGTGTAAAATGACCGCTTATAGCATTGGGTCGAGTAGATACAATGTCATATTTTGTATATTTTATTTTTTGTAAAAACCTTGTCATGTCTCCCCAAATGACATCCATATCACAATGCCCCCAATATTCTTGACCAACGATATCGTCTTCAAAAATATGACCGTATAGAGGTTTGAAATCACAAAGCTTGTAGGGGTTTTTGAGTGCGTGTTTTATGCCGGTTTTTGCCTCAATAAGCTCGACTAATTTTGTTTTAGGGAAATGAATAAAACGCACATTTTTCGGCTGATAGTTGGGGGGAGTGATATCTGTATATATCAACCATTCCATTTCTTCATTGAAGGCGCAAGATCGTAAAAATGCCTCAATCCAAATAGGAAATTGACCATAATAAGGCAGAACGACGGATATTTTTGGGCGCATACTCATGTGCTGTTTACGGGCAAATAGATTAAATAACTTAAAAGCATTGAGCAGCTTATGCAATGAATATTCAACAAATAAGAATATGTGGTACTTCAATCTCACTTACTATTGTTCAAATGATCGGAATATACATTTGTAAATTCCTACCCATCAGCCCCACAAGAGCCAATTACGCCCGATATATGTTTATAAGGATGGTAGAGCAAAAGTTATCGTCTACAAAGGCCGACGACGCGTGGGTAAAAGTACCTTAGCTGAAGAATTCATCGCACATTTGAATCTGCCAACGTATAAACTAATTGGACAGCCGCCAGCAAAAGTAAACCGCACAACAACCGAATTAAGCAATTTCGCTCGACAACTCAAAGAGCAATTCAATATTCAAAAACCTTCGTTCGCAGATTGGGACGATGCTTTCTCTACACTGGGCGATCTTGTCAATCACGGTAATTGCATTTTGCTAATTTACGAGATCAACTGGCTTGGCAAAACTACCTATAAGTGGAACCTCATGAACGGTGACTTTAGCAAGAAAGACGCAGTTTATGCCATCACCGATCCGTACCTACGCTTCTATTATAAAGCAGTATTGCCACATAAAGCTAAAATCGAACAAGGCCGTGGGTCGCTACCAGATAACATAGACTCGCTGTTAGGACTTCAATTCGAATACGTAATGCAAGACAATTTAAAGCCCATATACAAAATCTTAGGGATTAATGAGAGCGACATTATCAATGAGGCTCCTTACCAGGCCAAAGGAATACAAATTGATTGGTTAATTGAGACGAAGCGAAATTTCTGTATACTGGAATTTCAATTCAAACTTCATCCATTAGATGCTGATGTTGTCAGAAACATGGATAAGAAAATATCTAGAATTCAGATCCCAGAAAACAAAAGCATACGAACTGCAGTAGTTCACGTTAACGGCGTAAAAGACACGATGGAACAAAGCGCGATAATCGGTCACTGCATCAACCTTTTGCAACCAGATCTAATCACTAATAAAAAAGAACTTAACTGTAAATCCCCAAATTTCCATCGAAAACGACCTCATCAAAACCGTCTTCGATAACGTAAAGGCAAGATAAGCACAAACATTGATTTTACAAGCGAATAAAATGTATCGTGAGTATCGATTAAATTTTAACGACTAATACAATCACAAGCATGAAATACGTTCATATAGGGTTTCCAAAGACAGCAACAACATTCTTACAACGAAAAGCTTTTTGCAAACTACCAAAGCGCTTCAAATACTTTTCGGAAAATTCAGCAAAGTTTTTCAACCCGATATTGAGCTTTGATGATTCAATTTTGAACTTAAATGCACTGAAAAAAAAGATGGATTCAGAAATTGGCGATCATCCGGACGCGCTATTTTCGTATGAAGCTTTGACAGGTCAGCACCTAAATTCAGCATTTGTTAATAGGACACAAGTTGCAAAACGTTTGCAACAATATGGTTTTGAAAAGGTCATTATTTCAATAAGAAATCAATATGATGTATTAGAATCTGCATACCGGCAATATATCAAAAGTGGTGGCGTTTGCGCCTTTGAGAATTTTGTCAATTTCAAGTCAACTCATCCTAGATTCATGCACCCGCACTATTTTAACTACTATTTAATATACAAACTGTATTCAGAATTGTTCGGAAAGAAAAATATACTTGTGCTTCAATATGAAGATATGAAAACTGAAGCGTTTTGGCGTTCGCTAAACAGTTTTTTAGAAACCGAAATTCAAATGGATACTGACGAATCGAGCGTCAATTCTTCATTGTCATATAACAAAACAAAACTGCTGAGGTTGTTAAATAATTTTGCACACTCACCCTACAACCGTTCTGCTTTAATTACACCGAAGTTTTCTAGCAAATTCATATTCAATCAATTGCAGAAATTACCGAATTTTAGCAAGCCCAAACAATTTTCAACCATTGAAAACAAACAAGAGATCGGTGATTTTTACGCGCAATCAAATAGGCGATTGGAGAAATCTGCCAATATCCGCCTTTGTGATAAATATCCAAAGTGTTACTCGTAAATCTGAACTGTTCCTTCGTAGTTTTTCATAAAAAACATTTATTGCCCGCAACTTTTATAAAAACGGGCGCGTAAGATAAAACTATCCGCTATTCGAACTAATTTTCAACTTGTGATAATTATGTGAGAAATATATGAGTAAACTGATAAGAAACGACGAAACAGAGTGCTCAAGCATGCGTGATTGTATTGCAAAATTTGGCGACTATGACTAACTCATGATGACTAGTTTTACCCGACAAGTATTTCACTTTTCAAGTTTAAGCCTGAACAAATGGTCAGACTTGCACGCTATTGCTATGCTGGTAACGGTGCTTTTGTGCGTTTTTTTTAGCTCTCTCAAACTCTTGATATTTGTTGCCGCTCTGTCATTTTTGTGCTTGATACTCAGTCATTTAAAGCTCTTAACCCAATACCGTGTGTTCGCGGGTCTTGCCAATTGGGTCACTTTTTCACGTTTAGTTATTACTATGTTGGCCTTAATAAATTACAGCAACATTGCAACACAGACCTTGTTTACGCTGATGGCTTTGGCACTAGTGTTAGATGTGGTTGATGGCTTTGCCGCGCGAAAGCTCTCGCAGAGCTCAGAGTTTGGTCGAGTTTTCGATATGGAAGCTGATGCATTTTTCGTCATGGCATTGGGGTTGTATTTTTATTTCACGACTAACTTAGGTTCGTGGTTGCTGCTTCCAGGACTGATGCGTTACGCCTATCGTTTATGTGTCTTACTTTTTCCAAAGACTGGATTTAACGAAAGTAAAAAGCGATACGCCGCCACGCTTGCTGGTGTTAACTTTGTAATTTTGGTGGCGGCGATTGTATTGCCTTCAAATATACAAACCCCTGCTTTAGTTATCAGCACCTGCATTGTTGTATTCTCTTTTGGCATTTCGTTTATTGAGTATTTTGGCTATGCAGACCATCATTAACTTCGTGTGTGAAGACGCTCACAAAAAAGTGTCTGGCGGTTATATTTATAACCACCATGTACTGAATGGCTTGAAGCGTAGGGGCTACCTGCTTCGTTATTTCGACGCCAACAATATTAATACACTCACAAACGAGGGGATCACTATCGTTGATAGTATATCTGTCAATGATATCGCAGAGGTGTTGCTCACCAAGCTCGAACCTGAACATCTCATTCTGTTATGCCATTTGCCCCCAGAACTTCAAGTCGCCTATGATAACGCAAACAATAAGAACCTACTTTCGCCTTTGACGCAAGTTATTCAACAGAGTCACATATTGTTCACGGGCACCGCTTGCAAAGAGTACATGGTAAGTACCTATCAACTGCACGCAAACAAATTACATATGATCAAACCTGGCTTATGCGAAGGTTGGCGCTACAAAACCGAGTTTGCCGTTTTACCCTACCGATTAATTGTTGCCGCGAGCCTTATCCCAAACAAAGGTTATGAACTATTGTTGCAGTCGCTAAAAGCCCTCGAATATTTACCTTGGCAATTAGAAATATATGGAGAGTCACGCTTTGCGATTGATTACGCCAACTCGATTTTTGCATTAGTACAGCAATACCAACTCGGTGATCGCATCTCTTACAAAGGTGTTGTTAGTCAGCAAGATTTAAATGTAGCGATGGTTAATGCGGATCTGATGATTCATTTGTCCGCATATGAGCCATATTCAATGATCAGCTTAGAGGCGATTAATGCCAAGCTACCCATGCTTTCTTCCGTAAGTGGTGAGCTTGCAGAGTTTTCTCGAGCAAAAAATGTAAGGTACATCGATGCGTACACGGTGGAAAGCTGTGCACAGGCACTGGCTGATTTGTTGTGCAACAAAAACGCGTACCAAAGTTTGTGTCAACAAGGCGGCGGGAGTGCTCGCACTTGGGCAACAGTCGTAGACGAATTTGCAAGCCTGTTGCAGCATGTGAAGCCGAAAAAGCAGCAAAGCGGAGCTTTCATATGATTGATATTTTATATTTTATTATCGTCCTTGCTTACATCAGCTTAGCACTAGAATTAAGCTTGGCACACGTCCCAAGTGTCGCGTCTAATTTTACAATTAGTCGGTCGAACAACAATATTACTAGTGTATATTCTGAAAAATACCAATGGATATTCCACTTGCACCCCGCCCTTAAAATCCTTGTATTTTGGTTACCATTATTTGGTGTATATCTGGTTTTTTTATTGCCATTTTTAGTCATGTTCGGCTCGACAGACTTTTACTTTCCGCAAGTATTTAGGGGCTCAGAATCCACTGTGCTTTTGGGTATCGCTTGTATTGTTATTGGCAGACTCATTACCTTAAAAGCAGTGTTCACTATTCGCAAAAAAAACGCCCAAACAGAGCACAACTATAGTCTTCACACAGACAGCGTATTTTCTCGCTCTAGAAACCCAATTCAAATCGGCATGTATCTGTTTTATGCCGGCATATTCATCAGCATTCCTTCAGTCTATTTGCTCATTGGTTTGATCTACTACATTGCCTATATGCACATAAAAATAGCCATGGAAGAAGATTTTTTAACGAATAAATACGGCAGTGAATATCAACTCTACCTCAAAAATACAAGGCGGTATTTGTAATGACTGACTCAAGCGAAGAACAACAACAAATCACGAATTGGTTCAATACAACTTATGCCAAAAAAGGAGAGCGTTACCTAAGGAAAGTTGAAGCCTACGAAATATTCCTGTCCTTAGTCGACCTAAAGCCTACAGACGCCTTGCTCGATGTTGCTTGTGGCCTTGGTCGTTTGCTACAAGCGGCACAAGCAAGTAATTGTAAAATGACAGGGGTGGATATATCACCCATTGCCGTTGCAAAAACAAAGGCGCTGTTACCCCAAGCAAACATTCTCGAAGCCAATGCTGAGAATTTACCTTTCGAAACGGGTGTATTTGATGTCATTACATGTTTGGGTAGTTTGGAGCGAATGATTGATTTAGGCGCCGTATTAGACGAATTACACCGAGTGGGTAGTAAAGACGCTCGCTATTGTATTTTGGTAAGAAACTCCGAAACAGTCGTATGGAAATGGTTTAAAGAAGCATTAGGCTTAAGGAACAAAGCGGGCCATCAAGGCGCTAAGTCATTGCGAGAATGGACTCACATTTTTCATCAACATGGTTTTAATGTTGGCGATGTATTGCCCGACCAATATCCGCTGCAACGCAAGAAACGCTGGTTGTCTTTGGGTATTGCTCACGTTGATCCTAAACAAGTACTGGATAGTGGGCAAGCCATTGAAAGAACGGGCAAGTTTATATTTTTGCTTTCAAAGGCCAAAGTATGAGAACGCAAAGTAATACCGAGCGCGTCTCAGCGTTGTACGACCAACTTCTGGCTACTGAGTTAAAGCACAAGAAAGAAGCCATGTACCCGATACACAAGGTACTAAAATTTGCAGATAAAAATATTTCAGATATTTATCAGTGGATACACCACTACATCGGCTTCCCAAATACTGGGAAAATATTAGATGCAGGTTGCGGCGTAGGTTGGGGTAGTGCATTTATAGCTAAACAAACCCATGCTGCAGTAGTCGGTATCAGTGTTAGTCAGGACGAAATTTCTCAGGCTAAGCATTTTCATGGGATCCAGTTTTGTACATCGACGGATCAAGTGAGTTTTTTGTGTCAATCCTTTGATGATGTACCTACGAAAGAATATAGCTTTGTAGTCGCTGTTGAGTCACTAAAACACAGCAAAAACATTCAACATAGCTTAGGCAAACTCATTCAATCATTGGAGCCAGGCGGCACCTTAGTAGTTGTAGAGGACACTTTGCAAAACAAGGCTCCAGAAGAAAAGCTAATGTCTTTTAAAGCAGATTGGCAACTCACTGAAGTCCTCGAACAAAAACATATGGAACCAAGCTCCCTAAACCAGTTTGAAAATATCTTTGAATATCAACAACATGATTTTACCTCAATGATGCAAATACCTTCCCCAGCCTTGCTTGAGCTAAAACGGATGTTTGTATCGTGTTTGCTAAAATTTAAGCCCTCACATATGGGCTGGCAGGCATTTCGAGGCGGATTTACGCTCGATCAACTCTACGCAAGTAAACATATGAAGTACCTTGCGCATGTGTATAAGAGAGGCCTGTAAGATGCTGTTTTGGCTGGGCTTCATTGGCGCAAATATAGCGTGCTTTATGCCCTTCTACTTAATCAACATTAAGCAACAAGCTAACCCTTTCGCTTTTTTATTTGAAAAGCGAGCGCGTCATAGAAAGCTGAGGCAATTGTTGTTTAGTAAGCTAGAGTTTTCAGACCCGTTTAGAATAAACGTAGAATTTAGCCTTTTCGTGCTGGTTTGTTTGTTATTTGAGGTACCTTTCACACTTACTTTATTGACCGCTACTGGCATACTGGTGTTAACGCAAGTGTATATTATTTACCTCTCGGTCATGCTATTCGTCTTTAATCGCACCCCAGCTTTTTTAAGTGATATTTCGCTCATCGCTACCGGTATCGTGGTGTTCAAAGGACGCGCCATTGCAGTCATTGCTGGCTTAGTGTGTTTTATTCTGCTGTTAACTTTTATTGCTTACCACTTTAACAGCTGGTTAATAAACACCTACGTTAACAATAAGTCTTGGCCGCAAAGTGGCTTGGCAGTGCTAGTGTTGTTGGTGGTGGGTGTATTTACTGTACTTGACTGGAAAAAACAAAAGACACTTGCACTATTTAGCTGGCGAAAACACCGGTACAAAGACTTACATTGGCGGAATGCGTTTTCTACTTTTCATCATCTAGTAAGAAACATCATATTTTGTCAAAAATACAAACCCATCTTGTTGCAAAGCAAGGCTTCTTTTCGAGATAAAAACCCATACTCAGCAGTGCGATTGAAAGAAAAGCCACATTTCGTGTTTTTGTGCATCGAATCGTATGGTGCGCGAATATACAAAGATCCTAAACTTGCCGTTCATCTTGAAGATGTGATTAACAAATTTAGCAAAACATACCAAAAAGCTGGTTTGCATGTAGCGTCGCATTTTTCTAGTTCACCGATATTTAGTGGCGGATCTTGGCTGAGCTATACAACGTTTATGTATGGCACCAAAATTGAAAACATACAGCTTTACGACACCTTGTTTGAATCAACAAATAATTTTGGTGAATACGAGTCTATTTTTCATTTTATGCATAGAAATGGCTATCACAATTTACTGAGTTGTCCGATGGGGGGAGTGGCTGACAAGGATATTAATTGGGAGCCTATTCGTCGATGCTTTCAGCCCGACGACATTGTCGACTGGCGAGAATTGGATTTTATCGGTCAGAAACTTCCTTTTTTCGGCTTAACAAAACGTCATTGTGCACCTGATCAATATGTTATTAATCAAGGGTACGAGCGCGCTAAAGTGGTGGGCGAAAAGCCTGTTTGCATGTTTTACTGTACCATGAACTCTCATATTCCTTGGATTTCACCTATGCAAATTACAGAAGATTGGCAAGTGATCAATTCATCGGAATATCAACCCGCATTGACAAGCGACACGCTAGAGAGCAATCACGACAAATACCTAGCGTCGATAAACTATCAACTCGCCAGCGTATTTGATTTTGCCTTTCAAAATAAAGAAGATAATCTAGTACTCGTTGTATTTGGTGACCATCAACCACCCCTTATCAGCATACCGCGTATGGGGCTAGAAACACCGGTTCATGTAGTAAGTAAGAATAAACAGTATATCGATTTGTTTATACAACACGGTTTTACGCAGGGCATTAACTTGCGGGGGCACAAAGCAAACATCAAACACGAGGGCTTTATGAGTATTTTTATCAAGGTGACTAACAAGATCTTTGGTGAAGATCCCAAGCTAAATGTGCCACTGTTTCCAAATGGTATAGATCTTTACCCACCCGAAAATCCAAACATTATCGCAGAGGACGCGCAAGCTAATGGACACGTTTGAGCCCTATTGGACACAAATTTTAGCGCTTAAAGCCGCGTGTAAAAACCTGCCTGAAGACATCAATATAATTGGCTTTAGTGAAAGATCGATCGCGTTTTTTGATCACAAAACGCAATTTACTCACATTGATCGATTTGAAGTGGTATTGAGCAAACAGCCGATCAAACAACTACGTCGCGAACCCATAGTCGTTTTTAATAACAAACTCTTTCTGTATTTTCTTAAAGACTTTGACCATGCTTTACAAGCTCACTTGCAGCTATATTTGCCTTTGGCTACTGTGAAGATGCACCATCGCCAAAGCTCGTTTGTTATCACACATATGGCGCAAAGTTTAGACGGTAAAGTCTGTACAATGTGCGGCGCCAGTAAGTGGATTGGAAATACTGAAAATCTGCGACATGCACATAGAGTGCGTGCACTGGTAGACGGTGTCATCGTCGGAGGGAATACGGCCAGAAACGAAGCCCCGAGTTTGAATGTACGGCATGTGAATGGTCCTAACCCTGCTCGAATCATACTGTGCAACTCATCGTCATCTTTGCAGGCTCTGCCCAACATAGCTGGTATGCGAAATTTTCTATTATGTAAGGAAGATTGTGTAGATGGCATCGATCACAAGTCTATTCCCGTGGCAAACTTAAAAACGGTTGCATACTCAGGCGCAAACAAGCAGCAGTCTATTGAAAATGCGCTCGCTAAGTTGCGAGAAGAAAACATTGGCTCAATTTTGCTAGAGGGCGGACCCACCACGATAAAGGCATTTATGCAAAGCCAATCGATATCTTGGCTTCAACTTCATATCGCCCCTCTTATTTTTGGTTCGGGTCATTCTTTTGTTTCGCTTCCCGAAATTGAAACGGTCGATCAGGCAATAAAATTAGAAAACGTCCTTTATACTCAAATGGGCAATGCCATGGTCGTCACAGGGCAACTTCACAATGTCTAATCTAGCACTATGGCATGTAGACAATACAAAGTCAGAGTTACGCGAAGTTGACACAGCCAAACTAGATTCCGAATTAATACAGGTAAACAGCTTATTTTCACTGGTTTCAAGTGGTACTGAAAAACTCGTCGCTACCGGTAATGTAAACAAAAAACTGGTTGATAAAATGTCTGTGCCCTATATGCAAGGCAGCTTTAGTTTACCTATTAAATACGGGTATTCTCTCGTCGGGAAAACACAAGACAATGCACTCGTTCATGTTTTACACCCACATCAACAAATAGCTTACGTTAACAAAGCCGATGTATTCCCCTTACCAGCAGATATACCTGCCAAACGGCTTAGTCTATTGAGTAATATGGAGACAATAGTTAACGCAATATGGGACAGTGAGCACCTACTTACACTAAGTAATAAAGATTTACCTATCGCCATA
Source organism: Agaribacter flavus (assembly GCF_042646125.1). Lineage (NCBI taxonomy): Bacteria > Pseudomonadati > Pseudomonadota > Gammaproteobacteria > Alteromonadales > Alteromonadaceae > Agaribacter > Agaribacter flavus. The sequence goes on along the minus strand of NZ_JBHRSW010000011.1, from coordinate 26,228 downwards.
TGCGGGTTTGGGAACATCGGTGCATTGCTGGCTTGTACCTTGAAGCAAATTGCTTTAAAAAATATCACTATCATCGAAACTGACGAATGGCGTGCATCGAAGGCTGCAGCACTCGGTTTTAAAGTTAGCTCCCCCCTCATTAAGAATCAGCAGTATACACTTATTTACCACACCACCTGCACTCAAGAGGGCATACAATGGAGTTTGCAGTCGGCATGTTTTGAAGGGACAATTGTTGAGCTAAGTTGGTATGCGAGCGAAGCTGTGGAATTAGTCTTAGGTGAACATTTTCACTACAATCGTCTGCGTATAATTAGTTCGCAAGTTTCCAATATCCCTGGGCATAAACCTGACGAAACTTACGCCAGCCGCAAAAAACTTGCGATCAATTTCCTGCGTGACCCTATTTACGATAGCCTATTTGCAGAGGACATTGAATTGAAAGACGCACCTGACTTTTTTAATCATTTACGAAACCAAACGCTTCCCAAAGGACTCATTTGGTGTATTCGCTATCCGAATATTAATCCGTAAAAAACATCACATACAGGATAAAATCAAAAGTATGGTTGTTTTTGATACCACGAAGGAACCCACACCCTATGTTTGCTGTAAAAATTAGAGAATCTATCATGATTGCTCACTCTCTACCTGATCCCTTTTTCGGACCTGCGCAACATATGCACGGCGCTACGTATGTGGTCGATGTTGAATTTCAATCAGCGACTATCACAAAACACAATGTGGTCATCGATATTGGGGAGGCAAAAACGATCACCAAGAAAGTGTTGGCAGAACTCAACTATCAAAATTTAGACGAGATAACAAAATTCAATGGACAACTCACCACAACCGAATTTTTAGCTAAGTACATTCATGACGAAATCAAAATCCTCACTCAGCAAACTTTTGCGGGAGCCATAAAAGTGTGTTTAGGCGAAACACATGACGCTTGGGCATCTTATCAAGGCAGCTAAGCTATAGCGTAAATTCCAGCACTACGGCGTCAAGTTTGTCTACGTTTTGGTTAACAGCAAGCGCTGTTTCCTTGGTTTTCGAAGATATCTCTTTGGCATTCTTGGCAATATCTCGCAATTGCCCTAGATTTTGGTTAATACCGTTGAGCACTCGATTTTGTTCTTTCGCTGAATCGGCGACATGCTCTGCTGAAGTATTAATTTGTGTTGAGAGCGCTTTTATAGCTGTCAGTGCAGCATTTGCTTCATCCGCTTTCTCAATTGTTTGTGCTGCCTGACTTTGGCTCTTATTCATAGCCGCTACAGCCGAACTCGAATGGGCTTTAAACTGCTCAATAATATCACTGATTTCTTTTGTAGAGTTCTGTGTTCGCGTCGCCAACGTTCTGACTTCATCCGATACTACCGCAAACCCTCGTCCATGTTCGCCAGCGCGTGCGGCCTCGATCGCCGCATTTAAGGCCAGTAGATTGGTTTGTTCGGCAATCTGCTCTATGACCTCAATGACTTTTGCGACGTTTTCGCCACTCTGCGCCAATTCAGAAACGACATTAGCGGCAGATGTTACATCACTCGACAATACACTTAACTCAGCACTGGTTGTTTCCATTGCCGATCGCCCACTCTCAGCACTTTGATCTACATTTTTAGCGTTGTCAGCCACCGACATTATTTTGTCGTCTACGTCTTGAATAGCCGCAGTTATATGTCCGATAGAGTCAGAAATTTCATTTGTCATCGTAAATTGCGTCGCCACACTTTCGTTTGAATCTTCTGCGAGCTGTGCAAGTTTTTTGCTTTCGTCAGAGAGGGAAGTATTTGACGCAATGACCTTGCCAATTAATGCTGCAAATTTCTGTAGCAAGCGACTTAAGGACTCGGCTACCGTGCCTATTTCGTTATTTGAAAAACCTTGCGTCGCGTATGAAAGTTTATTCGACTTTTCTAGCATAGATATGTCATCTCGCAACAAAAACAACTGTGATTTAATCTGCTTCATTAGCATGTAAGCGCCAATTAATAGCACTATCGCAAAAAGAACAGACATACTCACAATAAGCGTCACCATAAAATGCCTGATTTCAGGCACAATTGCGGCAAATTTTAACGAATGCTCTTCTGCAATTTTTAAGGGGGCTTCAACGTCTTGTACAAAGTCCAAGGCTGACAGCTTGGTTTGTTTTAAGTCAGTGGCTAGACTTACTAACGCTTCTCGGTTATCAAGGGATGCTTTGCAAATATCAATGGCTTCACCAAAGCCAAGCAGATTGAATAACACTACTTCAATGGGTAGTACCGCGTCGAGGCATAATTCTGCCTGTTTTTTGGCAGACTTTGCCGCTGCTATAACGGTATTTGCATTTTCTATTAGTGTAGGCCTCGTGCTTATCTGGTCCGCGTGAGAAGCAAGTTGGATATTGCCCACGGCATCCCGTATTTTAATGATCTCAACGATGTGTTCTCGCTCCAAAAACGTAAAATATGCTGTTTTAGCGATGGTTAACATACCAACAATGTTGATGATCAGCAGCACGATCAAACTGACAAACAGTACCGAAAACATTTTTTGGATCGACCAGTTTTTCATATTCCAATGCCTATACAGTGCGAATGCGACATGAAAATGCAAAAAGCGATCCCAACTAGCTTTTTCGCTCACAAAAAACCAAGGGCACATCGTCAGTGGGTTTCGCTACAGGCAAGCCTGATATGCTAAATGCATAGTTCGCTGTAAGCGCAATCTCATAGTGGAGCAATATTTGGTATATAAAGGCTTTAATTTCTAATGTCGCAAACTTCATCCCGAGGCAAAGATGCGCGCCGTGACCAAATGGTACCCATGCATAGGGAGGAATTTTTGGGTGTGAAATCATAGAATCAAAGAAGCGATTTATACAGCGCTCATTGAAAGGCTTGATGAAGAAATGGCAAGCGCGGTATTCGAACATTTTCCCGATAAGCACAAATTGCAACCGGAACAATTTTTAGCGCGTGTATTACGCGCTCGAATACAAGCTGCGATCGACTTTCCAGCGCTAGAGTCGTTATTGCGAGCAGAAATACCCGATAGTTTATTCAGCGAACAGGTAGATCGCACCTATGCGCGATTCGAGCAGGGTATGAAAGCCTTTGCCATGGCCTATCCTGATAGAATTAGAGTACGTCATCTAGACACCGCTATCGAACTTGGTACAACACTGGTCGAATCAACAGTACGCGCCCTCGCCAGCCACTCTCCAGAAAGACTAAAAGATGAAGTATTGTTACAAGAGTTTATTGATGTTGTCACACACTATATTTTAAAAGAGTAGGGGGGCGAGATGATGCCAAAAAGAACCTTTTATCAGGGATAGCTTTCAGCATTTGTTGTTTGCTGCTTCTATTGTTTAAAGCTCTTTATTTCGCAAATTTTAGTCATAATATGCGCTGGGTATCGTAGACAAGGCACATTGCGTCAAAGTAAATATGCGCCATGTGTTTGATCTAGTTGCATTGCCTTATCGGTTTTCCAATGTTACGCAATGCCACGGATATTCCTGCATATTCTTCTGTGCCAAGATTGTCTGGCCAGTATCGTCGTCGAATATTAACTGTAGATAACTTATGTCCTGCAACTGCAAGCTGCGTATATAGTTCAAATTTTGATGCAGAATCATTCGGATCACGGATTAATTCGGTATATCTTGCATTCACTAAATAGGACAACGCAAGGTTACCTTGTGATAAAAGATGTAACTCATCTACTGTATTAATTGCAAGTTCTAATTCAGGTGGCAAAACCCCCGTTCCAACTAGTTTCCTCTCAGAAATGAAATCACCGACTGTATAGTCAGGTTTATAATCTTTTAGAAGATTAATCAACTCATCAAGCGCGCGATTGAACGTAAGGCTAGCCAACTTCTCTATTTTGACATAGTCCGGATCTGTAAATTTCTCGATTTTACTCAACCGTTCATGAATTTCGTCAACAAGAGCATTTAATTCATGATTGTAAACGTATTTTAACTCCTCTTGCGTTGGAAACCCGTTTGCCAGTGCTAAATTATATTTTTCTCTACTATTGAAATTGAATGCATCGAATAAACTGTCGTTTAACCTTTTATGCATAAGCTCTGATTCACTCGACAATTGACTCAGATATTCAGAATACGTTGTTGCTTTTATTTCTTCGGAAGACTCTAAAAACTGAACGGGCTTTAAACGGCTAGATCCGTTGTTCAATTTTTTAAATTCTGCTGCGCTCTCCTTTTCCGAAATGGATTGGTTATTATCCGTTTCCGAACAAACCAAGTATTTATCGAATTGGGTGTATATGTATAGTTATTGCCCTCGCCTACGCTTTCTAAATTGACGTTCGAAGGGCTTTCATCAAACTTACCTGACGTAATCGCAAAACCAAAATATCCAACAATACTGCCGAATATGAAGCCAATATAGAGCTTTAAATTTTTCATTTTACCCTCTATATTCCTGACGTACTTCTGCAATTTCGAGCATAGTCATCTTTATATTCTTTGCAATTTTTGGTTTGAGAGGATGCGATGTATGGATCGGCTCCGTGATCTCTCACTAGTGTATAGTACTTGTTAGCCATTCTTTCGCAGGACATACTAAATCCACAGAAACTCAATATATCATGCAAATGTGAGTTTTTTGGAAGATCTCACCGCACAATAACGATAATTCCATTTGGCACGTAACTGATAAATTATTTCACCAAAAACATATTTACGTTTTTAAACTACAAGGCCATTGCCTTAGCCCAAGCTTCGCCAAGTTTTTTTGAAGCCCAGCTTCTCCAATCAACAGAGTCGACAGACGATAAAGTATTGTATTTGTATTCACAAAATATGTCTTCGATTACTCTTTTATCTCGTTGTTTTGGCGTTTCTTTTACTTTGATCTTGTTGGCACGCTTCCGCTCCTTTAAGCGCGTGTCTATGTGGTATATTTTCCTAATTTCGTCCAAACTATTGTCGGAAAAGGTTTGCTTGGCTCTTTGTTGAGCCGAAGCATCAATTGCTCTTTGTTCTTCTTGAGGGATTTCAGACCAAGGTATCATGAAGTGCTTATTTTCTATCGATAGTTCCTCAGCATGTATGACATTTGAAAACCCATCCGCCGATATAAAATCAGATTGGTCTTTTCCCAAAAACACTATTTTTGACAGATTATTGTAAAACACCTCAGCAGGCAATTTATCAATTTGCTCACTTAAACGCCTGAATACATAATCTGCCTTGGCTAAACGTGAGCGCTCTTTAGGCTCTCTTGTTGGTGGAAGGCTAAATTTGAGATCATTCACAATAAACATCATATCGTGAATCTTTGCGTTAAAATCCCAAGCGGAACGAGGCCTCGCCCCGAGATTAAAACGAAACCCTCTACCCGCAAAGTTAACAAAGGGAAATGCCCAACCCATGCGCTTTTTGGCACCAATGGATCGCGCTTCACAATTTAATTGGCTCATCTCGGTTCTCCTGTCTTATAAATGCACCTTACTGAAGCACGTCACCGCATTCAAAAGCTACCTATACAGACTTAAATTAAGCTGTGTATTGAAAACTGATCGACGTCTGCGCTCTCAAGCTAGCATACAAGGCTTAAAAAAGTTAGCCTGTCACACTAAGCTGAATAGTGGAGGCTGAAACAACATTCTCTCACTGATTGTACAACGGAGTTATTAGGGATGTTCAAATGGAAGCGCTAGCCGTTTTGTGCGCAGCACTATTGCACGCCTCATGGAATGGGATGTTAAAGCACAGTAGTAATCAAACCCGCTCATTGGTTTTAAACAGAGCTGTAGCAGCGAGTGTTGGTTTACTCTTTATTTTCTTTTTACCGCCTCTTAGTCCGGCAGCATGGCCCTATTTGCTGGCCGCTAGCGCCATTCATTTAGTTTACTTTTTTAGTCTTTTAGGGGCATACCGCTATGGCGACTTTTCGCAGGTATACCCTGTTTCTAGAGGATTGGCGCCAATATTTATCCTAGCTTTAGGTCTTGTCTTTGGGTTTGATACGATGTTGGCCCAAGAGATCGTGGGTGTTATTTTGGTCAGTATCGGCATATTGTTGCTCGTGAGAAAAGGCTTTGTAAACAACACAAAACCTTTGGCATATGCCTTACTCACCGCAATTTGCATTACAGGTTATTCTGTTTCTTCTGGACTGGGTGTTCGTATATCTCAAAATTATTTGGTGTATATCGCCTATCTGGAATTTATTTCGGGTTGCCTCTTCGTTTTTAGCGCATTGCTCACGCAAGGTGATAAATTGCAATGGCAAACCCTGTCTGCAAAATCAGCAAGCATAGACTTTGCAGCAGGATTAATGGCATTAGGCGGATTCGGCGTGGCACTTTGGGCAATGTCAACGATTCCCATCCCTACCGTTGCCGCCTTGCGCGAGACCAGCGTTATTTTTGCGATCTTTATCGCGTGGTTTGTGCTAAAAGAACCTTTAGCAAAAGGCCGTCTAATTGCTGCACTAGTCGTTTTTAGCGGAATAGTGTGCATATTTTTGACATGACAGTGGTAGGCTTACTGGGTTCGCTTATTTTATCGTTCTTTCATAAACGATTTTGCTCGTAAACTTGCGTTTTCTCTAATGTTCATATGGAAAATTGCAAAATTGACACCGTGCATAGCGTGATCACTCATCAAGCCTAGCGCTGCATATTGACTATGTGTCGGATCATTCACATAAAGCAAACCATCCTTACGTTTTGCCCCTGTAAATTTCGTTGTGATTAGTGGCTCATCAAAATTTGCTTTTTTATTCATTAAACTATTGTCCAATACATACTGTCCTGAAATTGAATCTGCCCCCAGATGTAAGGCTTTGTCAGCGTAGCGATCATCTTTTGTCCATGTTAGTGGATTCACACAAATCGCATCTTGTGAAAAAGGTACGATGAGCTGCCCTCCACCGTCACCGATTGTTTCCCAATGAACTAGGCACTTTATTGTATGCGCTGCTTTACATACAGAGAGATAAACTAAGGAATCTACAAACTTTTGCGAAATTGGAGAAAACGCATCACCCAATACGAGATCCCATAAATAAGCCTAATACAACCGCAATCCCGAAAACAGCATAAGCTAAGTTCTTAAAGTAAAGAGCTACTTTATAGTAAGTGTGCTCGTTATCTCTCTTATCATAATGGTCAACAACTTCTGCAATCATCATTATCGATGCAAAAACGATTGCCACGAACATTAGAATGGCCGGTATACCTGTTAATACAATACTTATCCGTTTTGCGAGAGGAACCCAAAGTTCATTTACATGCAAGCCATAGCCACCATATAAAATAATACCCACCGAGAATAGGGCGTTAGTTACCCTGTTTTTTTTCGGTATTTCATTTGGGATGTAGTTTCCTTCATCGTCGTATTGTGGCTCAGGAGGCAAACATGTGTATGAGGGTTTTGACTCTTCATTGGGGCGATCCATGTTCGACGATTCGTAAGCCTTTGTAGTGAGTTGAAAACCTGTTTCCGTTTCAACAATAAGGCCTTTTTCCTGCATGAATTTACATATTTTTTGAAACCTTTCTGGGTAGTTTTCCCTATCGATACTTTCGTAAGCTTCCAATAATTCCAAATGAGAATAATTCGTGTAATTAGGACCATCCGACATAAAAAATTGCTCCATTAGATACGATTCTTGACTCCCTTCCCAAGCCGATTAGTTTGGGTGAAAACTGAATAGGGGATAGACTGAAATATGAGGCACCGCCTTTTCATGCAAGAATAACAAACTACCCATGGTATGTCCGCTCAAGACCAATTCATAGCCAAGCTAGACAAGATTAATTTCCAATCTCGGTCAAAAACGCAACTTGACGTTTAAGTTGGATGCTTTGTTTATACCCCCAAACAAAAACACCAGCACAAATAAGACTGCCTGCCAAAGCAACACCTGCGACCAAATAGTGCTTAAACTCTAGCGGCTTGTTTAGTGCCACAAAGCCAATCAAACCGATTAAGAACAACATTATTGTAAGGACAATCAACCCAACGATTCGGCAAAATGACAAGTATTTCAGGTTGTTTTTGGATTGCTCAAGTAAAACCGTTACATGGCTTTGTGTACTGCCTGTTGATATATCAATAAAACGTTTTGACGATAAAAATGTGTAGACACCTACGGATATCGCTATGACTAAAAATACTGAATATAAAATGATATCAGCGACAGAGGGTAGCCCGCTATACATCTCAAAAACAACATAGATAGCTAGGGCAATACTGGCAATTGAATTCGCTAGTACCTCCATTTTTTTATGCCGATGTTGTTTTGTTATTTGGGCGATCAACACCTTATCAGAAGGTATTGTTTTGTCGATGCTTGTATCGTTTATCTTCCACGTTTTCACTACACCGTCCCATGTGTTTGCTTGATGACTCATTGTTGTTTCTCCATTAATTGAATAAGTTTAGTTTTGGCTCTGTTTAGTTGCACCCCGACATTTGTCTTGGATAGCCCAGATATTTCCGCCATGTCGCTGTAAGAAAAACCCTCTAGTGACAAGGTAATCAATTGGCGTTGAACGATGGGCAAGAGCCTAATTTTGCTGATCACATGCTCTGCTGATTTCAGAGTAATAATGTGCGCTTCTATGTCACTTTTTCGACATTCAACACTTTCAAAAAGCGCTGCGTGACTTTTCGTTCTGCTTTCTTTAGCAACATGACTCAGTGCTTTGTTGTACGCAACCCTATAGATAAATGTATGCAAAGTACTTCGCTCTCTAAAAAAAGCTAAGGCTTGCCATATCGCTAACAGCATGTCTTGCAATAGATCTTGTTGAACAATAGGGTCGGCTTCAAACGTAGCAGCAACTTTAAACAAGGATAATCTATGCTTCGCGACAATCGATTCGAAGTGCTTTTGGTAGTTAGACATGCGCTTCTCTGGCTCACAAAACTGTGAGCGACTGAATATTATTCACGCCGCTATCGGATGGTCGAAGCTTATCCGGATATGTCTTTGTTGCTTGCCTCATGTGACTTGTATTTTCCATAATATTTGTATGTTGTGATTGATAGTTTGTTAGTAGGTATCGTGGAATATTTATTACAAATATTTTTATTTATTTGCTCTGAAGATTGATAGCTACTTATATCAGTTTCAAGACTATGAAAGGCGTAAGGTGTTGGCGGCAATTCAATAGCGGCATTGACCGATTAAATCAGCGCTCGCGTTATCGTTTTTCCATGCTGTAACTCGTCTGCACTTGGGACTTCAAATCGGGTTTCCATAAAGTCAAACATTTGCTCTGTGACCTCAAAGGCATAAAGTTTTGGATCTTTTTCGGTATTGCGTTTTGCTACTTGTTGCTTACGTATATTGGTATCCACGTTTAAATAATGTAGCTCTGCTTGTACGCCTATGGACAAACCTTTATCAATAAATTGTTGCCGCTGTGCTCGTTCCGTAAATCCTAAATCTAGGATAACATGCCCGCCAGTCTGTAAGATCTGACTGGCGGTTTGCCATATTTGGTCGTAACAACGATATACGCGTTCAATCATCCAGTCGTAGTTTGGATTTTTGATATCTGTATCTGGGACGAATAAGGTTTGCATCCAAGAGTCAATAGAAAAACATACCGCTTGTATTTGCTCCGCTTGTGCCAAGCTATAGCTTGTTTTTCCAGCCCCAACTTGCCCAGTGACTAAGATCAATCGAGGTTTCGAGATGACTTGTTTCTTGACTTCTGACATGGTTAATACATCCTGCGTAATAGGTTGGCTAACTGCTCACCTTGCTTAGAAGTAAGCTTTTCAAACAATTGATTCGACGTCTCGTTCACTGCAGTTTCAGCTTCTTGATAAATCTTATGACCACTAGTGGTCAGTTTTACCAAACTTACTCGGGCGTCACGAGGGTTTGCGGCTTTTTCGACTAAACCTATTTTTTCCATCGGAACTAACATACGAGTAATCCCTGAAGCTGTTAGACTCACTTTTTTAGCGAGTTCGACACGGCTTAAACAGTGCTTGGGCGCTGAAACTAGTTGGTTCATGACTAAGAATTCACTAAAGCTAATACCATGCATATTGAGCTGGCCTTCTATGTGTTTGCTTAGATTGTTGTAGGTGTCGCCAAGTTGGACGACTAACTCGGAATTTTGAGATAAAGCCATAACAAATTAACTTAACATATAATTGATTAATCAAGTATTGATCAATTATATGGGTTTGTCTAGAGCAAAAGTTTATGGTTTGATGTTGTTGGCCGCTGCTGTTGACAACATGCCATCGTTATTTGTATGAGTACTGAACAACTGCTCATTACGTACTGCGGTCGTTCGATTTAAATTGTGTATTGGTGCGCGTTAAATGTGACTAGATTCCTTATGAAGTCTTTCTGCCTATCGCTCTCGTCCTCATCTAAATCGTTGATTGCCCACAATACTTCATCTGCATAGACAAGCAAAAGCATACTTTGCCAGCTTTCTTTTTCAATTTCGGTCATTTGAATATGTTTTTTATAACCTGAAAGAAACAACTCCCATTCTTCTGGCGTAAAAACTCTGTTTGGAGCGGAGTCTTCACATGTGTGAAAAAGAAGCAACGCTAGCGATAGGTCAAATATTCTTGGCACCTTCCCCGCGTTGTCGGTATCAATTAGAACGGGTTTGTTAGTCTGATAAACTAAATTACTGGCTTTGAAGTCCCACGTGCAATCAGAAGTCGGAAGTTCCTGTCTTGCTAGGTTACTAAACCTTTTCGATGCTTCTAGTGCTATGGCGCGAAATAGCTTTTGACCTTCATGCGAATTAAATTCTGTTGGGTAACACTTCGAAATTATCTGAATGTCTTCAGCAACCTCATCATAAAATTCGCCATCATAGTTTTCCCACGAAAAGCCATGCTCGAAAACACTGTCAGATGTAGCATGAATTCTCCCAAGCAACTCACCTGCGCCGTGTATTTGCTCTTCGTTAGCCTGATATTTATTCCCTTTTATAAATGGGTAGACAACCCAATTTTCCGTTCCTATCGAATGATAGAACTTCTTCTTGAACGCTATTGGGAGAATTGTTTCAATTCCGCTACCTTTTATAGTTTGTTGCCAAGTTAGTAGATTTGCAAGTCTATCTGTTTGCTCTTTGGTTCTTTTGATTATGACTTCTTCAGTGTCAATTATGCTCTTATATACAGGCGCATATTTGTATATAGATTTGGTGTCTTTCTTTAAGTCGAAATACTCAAAAACGTCCATAATTCTCCATCTTAGCTTCTGGCTTTTACAATTAGTTTTTCTCGCAAAAATTGAAATGGCATGCGGATTTCATTAAAGCGAGAAAGATAATGCACTTTAGATGCATTTTTCATCGCTCACAACAAGGTAATTTATTTCAACGAAAAAGAGATCGCACACGCACACGCATCCAAACCAAAAAACTTGATCTAAATCAAAAACCTTTTATACTTTCAGAAAATATTGAATCTTCAGAAACAAACATTATGCAAATGACACCGATGATCGAATCTTTTGTATTTCACTTTGGTGAAATGGGCAGCCGTTGGGGGTTTAATCGCACTGTCGGCCAAATTTATGCGCTTTTGGTTTTGAGCGAATCAGCGTTAAGTGCAAATAAAATTGGTGAGTTATTAGGCATCTCTCGCGGCAATGTGAGCATGGGCTTAAAGGAATTACACAGTTGGCAATTGGTGCAAACCACTTATAAGCAAGGGGATAGGAAAGACTATTACCAAACCAAAGGCAGTATTTGGGACATGGCTAACAAGGTTTTTGAAGAGCGACGCAAACGCGAAATGGATCCTACCTTATCGCTATTAAGGGATATTTTACTCGATGAACCGGCTAACTCTCAAGAAGCCCATGCGCAACAAAAAATACACGAAATACACGATTTACTCGAAAACATCACGCATTGGACGCAAAGCTTGCAAACCTTATCTCCTGAAAAGCTCAATACCTTAATGAAGCTTGGCTCGGGTGTAGGAAAGGTACTTGACTTAAAAGACAAGCTTATTCAAAAAAAAGCGGAGTGAGCGCAATCAATAGCGCATATCGGGGTAAAAAAATTCTTAATTTACCAGAGGTAATCAATAATGGACGTTTTGCTGCTATCGCGGATCCAGTTTGCCGCAAACATTAGCTTTCATATTCTGTTTCCAACCATCACCATCGCCCTTGGTTGGCTACTTTTTTATTTTAAAATCCGATTTGATTTGTCTAAGCACCCCGTCTGGATGCGTGCCTATCGGTTTTGGGTAAAGGTATTTGCGCTTACCTTTGCTTTGGGCGTGGTGAGTGGCATAACCATGTCATTTCAATTTGGTACCAATTGGCCCGGATTTATGGAAACCATTGGCAATATTGCTGGGCCATTGCTGGCTTATGAAATTTTGACTGCTTTCTTTTTAGAAGCAACCATGCTTGGCATCATGTTGTTTGGTTTTAATCGTGTGCCTGCTTGGGCTCACACTCTGGCCACGTTCTTGGTGGCATTGGGGACGAGTATGTCTGCCTTTTGGATCCTCGCATTAAACTCTTGGATGCACACCCCTGCAGGCTTTGAAATGAAAGACGGCGTTGCACACGCTACTGACTGGTTGGCTATTATTTTCAACCCCTCATTTCCGTATCGCTTAACACATACGCTACTGAGCTCTGCATTAACCGTGTGCTTTTTAGTCGCAGGTATCAGCGCATACCGCATTTATCGAGGCGATAACAAAAAAGCACCTCGACTCAGTTTAAAAACTGCGCTCTTTACTGCGGCAATACTTGCGCCAAGCCAAGCCTTTGTGGGTGATTTACATGGTCTTAATACTTTGCAGCACCAGCCTGCCAAAATCGCTGCAATGGAAGGGGTATGGCAAACACAAAAAGGCGCGCCTCTTGTGCTCTTTAGCATACCAGATGCTGAGACTAAAACGCATCGCTTTTCGATAGAGATACCCAAACTCGCCAGTGTCATCCTAACCCATGATCCAGAAGGAGAAATAAAAGGTATCGATGCATTTGCCGACGCCCACCCGCCTGTAGTACCCGTGTTTTTCAGTTTTCGGGTGATGGTTGGGATCGGGTTAGTGATGATTATCCTAGCTTGGTGGACAAGTTATTCATTATTAAAAAACAAGCGCTTATCCACAACACAACTTAAGCTTGTAATGGCAATGACGTTTTCAGGTTGGCTTGCGAGCTTAGCGGGTTGGTATGTCACTGAAATAGGGAGGCAACCCTACTTGGTTACTGGTGTTCTTAGGACAGCTGACGCAGTGACAACAATAGCTGGAGAAAACGTGGCGCTCACGCTCGTCGCGTACTTGACTATCTATGCAGTACTATTGGTCGCTTACATATCCACCCTTTTAAACCTTGCACGTAAAGCAGTGAATGTAGAAGAGTACGACTTAAAGATACCCGGCGTACCGGAGACAAAGGCGTATTCAAATCCCAATGTTCAAAGAGGAGCGCAACTATGATGGATTTAAGTCACCCTCAACTGGCTATCATATTTGCCAGCTTAACCGCCTTATCCATATTAGTATATGCCATACTCGATGGTTATGACCTAGGTGTAGGTATTTGCCTATCGATGAGCAAGGAAGAATGGCGAGACACCGAGATCGCCTCCATTGGACCTTTTTGGGATGCTAACGAAACTTGGCTAGTACTGGCTGTCGGTTTGCTGCTTGTGGCATTTCCGGTCGCGCATAGCGAAATCCTAAGGGTATTGTATTTACCCGCCTCATTATTACTCATTGCATTGATCTTACGCGGGGTTGCCTTCGACTTTAGAGCCAAAGTAAAGCCAAAAAATAAAATCCACTGGGATATATGTTTTAAAGTTGGCTCTATTTTGGCCGCATTTAGCCAGGGCTTTATGCTAGGTATCTATATTATGGGATTAAAATACAACATATGGAGCAGTCTATTTGCCGTATTTAGCGGTGTGTGTGTCATCGCAGCCTATGCACTTATCGGTAATACTTGGTTGATATTGAAAACCTCTGGTGAACTGCAAAAACGGGCGATACAGCGCAGTAAACAAGCAGGCATAGTGAGCTTTATTGGTATACTCACAGTGTGTTTGGTCAATCCTTTAGTAAACGCAAATGTCTTGGCTGTGTGGACGCAGCTGCCAATGGCCTATTTATATGCCGCAATTCCCTTGTTGTGCTTTGTCATGTTTGCCTTGGGATACGCGGTACTCAAGCGCTTACCTCTAAAAAACGACAGTGGTGCTTGGTTGCCATTTTTGATGACTAGCATAGTATTTGTAAGTTGTTTTGTCGGCTTGACCCTAAGCTTTTACCCTTATGTCGTACCGAACACGCTGACGATATATCAAGCTGCCAGTGCTAAATCCTCACTTGAGATCATGCTCTACGGCACTCTCGTTGTGGTGCCAATTATTGTTATGTACACCTTTATCGCGTACTACGCATTTAGAGGAAAGGCCGACACCCTAAGGTACTATTAGGCTTTTTTACTGATGGACAAGACTGGCTGCATTTGATTCCCAGTTTTGTCCCTCGAATTCGAACCTAGCTTTTTGACAAGGGCAACTGCCTTTGTGCTTAACATACACCTCAACTTATGAAGCTTGTTAAGTATATTGCCCATTAATCCCTAAAAACGGCATTTATACTATACTTTTGACTAGTACAAATTATTGGCATAAGTCACTGTTATTGTTTCTATATTGATACACAAGCCATAAAACCAAAATTATTTTACTTTTTTTTAAAACTAAGCAATTAAAGAAATTCATAAAATACACGGTAAATATTAAGTAATTGATTTTTATTTGTTTATCTATTTTATTCAAGTCTCATCTTGACTCGATAATTTACACTTAAGTATAGAATTTTCCGGTTTTAAGGCTCAACCAAAGTATAAATATATCTACACGTTTTTTTTCAGCTTATACATAGTTATTTCAGTTAATACTTTCCTATCAAAATCGGAGTGCTTAAATCCGTCTCGCCTTCAAACACAAATATGAACTTGAGGGAACAAACACACAATTTTGAAAAAAGGATATTAATTATGAACAAATTTAAATTAGGTGCTTTAATCACTGCTTCTT
This sequence comes from Agaribacter flavus, assembly GCF_042646125.1. Classification (NCBI taxonomy): domain Bacteria; kingdom Pseudomonadati; phylum Pseudomonadota; class Gammaproteobacteria; order Alteromonadales; family Alteromonadaceae; genus Agaribacter; species Agaribacter flavus. The sequence continues at coordinate 11,168 of NZ_JBHRSW010000011.1, read as the reverse complement.
TAGTATCGACTGCTTCTTTCGCGGCAAGCGAAACATTTAACGCAAGTGTGACAGCCGCTGCGGATGCCACTATCACAAACTCTACCGCTATCGACTTTGGCACCGTGCAGGTTGCGTCTGGCTCGGTTTGTACGATGGATGCCGCCGGTGCTGTGACAGGTGATTGTGATGCTTCAGCCGCTGAGATTGCACTAGGACAAGTGGACATCTCAGGTCTACTCCCTAATACCGGCGTAACAGTCGAACTCACATTTTCAGCAGGCACTAACGTTACGTTTGTTCCGTCTTTTGACATCAACAATGCAACCACAACTTCAGACGGTCATGCTTCAGCTGACGGTGCAATTAGTGTAACCACTGATGGCTCAGGTACCGATTTACTTATTGACGTGTACGGACAGCTTACTGTTAACAACACTTTGACTCCAGGCGCAGACGAAACTGCACCTTATACAGTAGAAGTATTATTTAACTAAAGACTGTTGAAGCTATTGAGTGGCATCGCGGCTCAATAGCTTTGTTGCATCAGATAATAAAAAAATGGAGTAATGCTGCCATGTTACTTACAAGATTTTGTGCCGTCATCTGCGTATTGGTAACACTCTATGCAGGGACCGCATCAGCTAATTTGGCAATGTCAAAAAACCGCTTAGTGTTTGATAGTAATCAACGTTCAGACGCACTTCAATTACGCAACACCGGGTCGGTTCCAATGTCTTTTTCGACAGATTTGCTCTTGGTTGAGATGAACCAATTCGGCGCTGTTAAGAAGGTTGACACACTCGCCAATTCTGCAATCGGAATGGTGCGTTTTTCACCAAAGCGAGGAAGCTTACAACCAGGTGAAAAACAAGTGATTAGATTTTCGATTCGACGCCCAAGAGATCTAGTTGATGGCGAGTACCGTGCGGTATTCAGTATGAAAAGTTCACCCGACCTGCGCGCAGCGGGCTCAATCTCACTCAAGCCTACGATGAGCTATAACATGCCCTTGATCGTTAGGCATGGTGAAGTGCACGCCAAAACCAGTTTGCAACGACCACGACTTGTGAATGTAGGAGACACGCCTCACGTAGAGTTTTGGCAAACTTTAGACGGCAATCGTAGTTTGTTCGGAAATTTCATCATCACAGACAACACTGACAAAGAAGTGGGTGTATTAAACGGTGTGGCGGTTTACACATCACTTGCCGAACGTCGTATAAGAATACCGTTAAATATAAATAGCGCCGCATCAAAAATAAACATCGAGTACCAAGAAGTAGCAGAGTTTGGTGGCAATCTGCGCTCAGCAATTGATCTCACCTTATAACAAGGTAAAAAGGAATACTCTTTGCAGCATGGAAGCTCATGGAAGCAATTTGGTAAAGGATTACCGCTGTTTTTTGTGTTAACAATCTTTTTGTTTGTTTATGCCCCCCTAACCAATGCCTGCCAGACTCAATTCAATTGGCAAAAAGTAAAGGTCAATGAAGACGATGTGTTGTTCATGGTTGTGCGTGTAAACAACCGCCCAGTGTTGGACAGCGTCGATGTATATGCTGTCAATGATACCCATCTTGTTGCAATTTCTCAGTTACCTGAAGGCTTTAACCTGCCTTGGCGTTTGTCTTTTGAGCCCTATCAGCTTTGGTCAGAGTATGATGAGACGTCGCCGCTATCTTGCGATTTTGTCGTTGATTTTACAACTAGGCAGGAAACCGAAACAGCATATTGGTATGCCGATGATTTTGATATTTATGTCGATATTAAGGTAATAGCCAAACTGTTAGAGGGGATAGCGACAACAAACTACGAAGTCATGCAGTTAAACTTCACCAGTTCATACGAACGCTTTGGCTTACGTGATAGAAACCAAAGCGTTGCCAATGAACGATCCTACACTCCCCTTGAGACTATGCCTTTAGTCGCGGATGAATATCAACTTTTTACTCTCCCGCGCCTTAATTATCGACTCGACGCACGTCGTCAAGATAAAAAAAGTAGTATTGCGCATAGTGCACATCTTAATGCTTATTTCGACTTGGCATATATGGCCGCGGACTATCGTCTCAGCAATACTAAAACAGATACTCGTCAGTTTTTGCGTTTAAGTAAAAATTTTCTAATTGATGATAGCTTTACTGACTACAAACAAAGTTTAGAAACAATAAACGATCGCAGTATTAAATATGAATTTGGCGATATATCTTTGCAAGGTGACGAGTTAGTTAGTACTTCTTTACAAGGATTGGGTTTTAATACATTTAGCTTTTCCCAAAATAAGCGAAGGAATTTTTCTACTATTCGAATAGAAGAAACCGTTTTACCGGGTTGGCAAGCCCGTTTGTTTCGAAATGGAGAATTTCTTGAAGAGGCGGAAAGCAATGACAACAACCAAGTTGTATTTCTTAATGTACCGACATTTTTTGGACGAAATGAATTTGAAATTAGCTTACTTGGTCCTGAAGGCCAAGAGGAGACGCGAACGCAAATTGTCAACGTCGGTCAAGAACAGCTACCTGCTGGTAGTTTTGATTTTCGTGTATATGCAGCAGATGCGGCACAACGTTTACTCGACGGCAAAATACTTGACAAGAATGAAAGACAAATAGGTGTATCTGGTTTGGTCGGAATAGGCCACAACACAACACTTAGCACGGATTTTCAACGTATAGAACAAGATAGTGGATTTGTTGACTATGGAACGCTTGGGCTGGATATGCGTATTGGTGATCATGCCATTAGAGTGCGACATGCCAATCAATTTTCAGGTGGGTACGCAAACTTCTTTGGCATAAATAGCCGTATTTCAAAAAACATTAGCGCAAATGTGCAGCATACTTCCCTGCATAATTTTACGAGTAATAAATTTCGAAAGACGATAGATTTTACGCAGGAAACAAAAGCCAGACTAAGTGTGAAACTCGGCGACAAAAAGCCATTTACAACAAACGCGAATCTATCTAGAAAGCAACGAAAAGACGGAAGTCGACAAGTTTCAGCCGCCCTTGGCGTATCACAAAATCACCACGGCAATACTTATTCCACTAAGTTATCGTATTCTGAAAACAAAGGTACGAAGGAAGTTGTTCACGATATTTTTGTCAGTCAACGACTTGGCAATACTCAAATTAGTCATTCTTTGTTGTGGCAACCCTTTGATCGCATCGGCATTGACAGCTATCAAGCCAATATCCGCTGGCCAAATAAACTGCGCAGTTTTCAACAAACACACTTTAGTTACCGAGCAAACAATGCGGAAAAATTTACGCTTCGTCATCAGGCCAGCTGGCGACACAAACTATTCAACTTAAAAGTAGGGGCAAGCATTGATAGTGGCGGGCACTGGAATGTCAATATGGGGATCTCCGGTGACCTGTATTACAACAAGCCCAAGCGGCGACTTCAACTGAGTAGACCGAGAGGGGCGACTGCTGCAAGCATCGATGCGTTTGCTTATCTGGATCGCAACCGAGATGGTCACTTCAATAATGACGATGAAGCACTAGCAGAAGTCGGCTTTGAGGGCTCTCACAATTGGGCAGAAAAGCTAACAGAAAAAAACGGTAGGGTGCAACTTTTTACTCACAACCGCTATCAAGAAATTGGCGTTGACGAGAGCAGTTTGCACGATCCATTTACGGTACCCGCAAAAAAACCCGTATTAGTCGCCACCCATGAAGGGGGAGCAGCAAAAGTTGCTTTTCCAGTGGTCAGCGCAAACGACATCGAAGGTGCAATTATTCAAGAGAAACAGGGTGAAAGTCGTGGCTTAGCAGGACTGACAGTGAAACTACTAGAAATAAATGGTAGTAATCACTATACCAGCATGACCGAAGTGGATGGCTTTTTCTTTTTTACTAAAGTCCCACCAGGCAAGTATTTGTTGCAACTCGACGAAAATAAATTAAATGATTTCAAGCTGGCAAAGCCGGAAAACCCAATATATGTCGTTGCCCCCGAAGAAGGCGATATTGTCTCGATAGATGACATTGTCCTGATCGGCAAAAAGGAACAAAATATCGAAGCTTTGTCTCGACTGAAAGCGGAGTCTGCACCTTACAATGATTTACAAAAGCTAGCATTTCTAGCCCTGAAACCTGCTATTCAGCGCAGTCTCGACGCCATCAAATATACCCGTATAGATAAATCGCCCTTACTCGCGTTTAACGACCTTAGCTCAAGCCAAAGCTTTGGGAGAAATACACAAGTAAGTACCAACTAACTTTTACGATCCTACTGAGTAATCCCGTGTGCAGTCAACATAAATGCAGTCTCTTCCGCCGCATCGCGCAATCGACCGTAACGACCACTATTCGCAAAATGCCCCGCGCCCATATTTATACGCATGACCAATAAATTAGAATCGGTTTTATTGGCACGCATTTTTGCAGTCCATTTAGCCGGCTCCCAATAGGTCACTCTAGGATCATTTAGCCCACCTGTCACCATCATAGGAGGATATGCTCTTTTTTCAATATTGTCATACGGTGAGTAGCTTTGAATGAAACGGTATGCTTCAGCATCTTCGATTGGATTGCCCCACTCTGACCATTCTGGCGGAGTCAACGGCAAGCTCGCATCCAACATCGTATTTAGCACATCTACAAATGGTACACCTAACGTGACAGAGCGCCACAATTCAGGCGCTTGAATAACAATGGCGCCCATCAATTCTCCCCCCGCACTGCGCCCTGAAGCAGAGATATTTCCCTCTGCAACGTACTTTTCTGCAATCAAATATTTCGCGACATCAACAAAGTCATTGAAAGTATTCGTCCGCTTATCTAGTTTGCCGTCCAAATACCACTGATGCCCCATCATGTCGCTTCCACGCACATGCGCAATAGCAAAAGAAAACCCTCTATCCAATAGACTCAAACGAACAGTAGAAAACCTAGGTTCAACACTGACACCGTAAGCGCCATATCCATATAGGTGCATTGGGTGACTTGCATCTTGCTTAAAGTCTTTTTTATAAACAATACTCACCGGAACAAGGGTGCCGTCTCTGACCGGTGCCATCAGTCTCTTAGTGATGTATTGAGATTTGTCATACCCAGAAGGTATTAGCTGCTCTTTTTTCGTAATGAGTGATTTACTTTCAATGTTATAGTCAAAAATAGTATCGGGCGTAATCATTGATTCATAGCGCAGACGAACAAAATCTTGTTCAAACTCACTATTGTTGCCAAAACTTGCGACAAATACATCTTCAGGAAAGACCACATCATGCGCTTCTCCTGAGTACGAGCGCACGATAATGCGCTTTTTACCTTTTTCACGCGCGGACAACACCATAAAATCTTTAAACGCGGAAATGTCTTGCAGATACAAGTCAGTGCTTCCCTCTATTACTGACTCCCAATTTTCATACTCAGTTTGCTGATCAGAGACCCTAGCTAAACGAAAATTAACATGCTTGTCATTGCTCAAAATGTAGAAATAGCCATTGGCATGGGTCGTAGAGCTAAGCATATTTTGCGAACGATCAATTAATACCTGTGGTTCAGCAGCAAGGTTATTTGCTGGAACAACACGCGTTTCGGTCGCCTCACTATTACCGGTAACAATGACTAAGAACTTTTCACTACGAGTAGTGTAGAAGTTCAAGAAAAATGCATCATCTGTCTCGGTATACAGGGTGATGGTATCAACAGACGATGATCCAAATGTCTGCGCTTTTATGCTTTTCGTATACCATCGTTCTGGGTGCAACTCGCCAAAGATTAGCTGTTTACCATCTGCACTAAACGCTATATCGCCATTTGTGTCGTTTATACTCGTGTCGATCACTTCGCCCGTGGCAATGTTTTTGACCACTACCGAATAACGCTCATCACCATTGGTGTTGTATGTATAGGCAAGCAGTTGATTGTCTGGGCTAATATCCCAGTCTCCTAACGAAAAATAATCGTGCCCTTTTGCCAATTCGCTAACACTTAAAAAATCAATGATTTCGCCTGTTTCAATATGTTTACGCGAATATGTGCGGTATTCTTCTCCGGAGACAAAACGCCACGCATATTCGTAACCATTTTTTATCCAAGGTACGCTGCTGTCTTCTTCATTCACCCTCGATTTGTATTCCTCAAAGACCTTATCTACCAATGGCGCAATGGGCTCTAAAAATGTTTGGTAATACGCATTTTCTGCATTCAAATAATCCAGTACAGCTTGATCATCCACCGTTGGGTAGTCTTGATCTTTCAGCCAATGATAAGGATCACTTAACTGTGTTCCATGGTAATTGGCTGTATACGGGATTTGCTTTGCAAGTGGCGGGGTGATGCTCAGTGCTTGCAATCTGTCTAATTTAGTCACGTCTGATGTTTCGTTTTTGGTTGCGTTATCTGGTGCTGGGCTACATGCGGTTAAGACAAACATCGTCGATACCGCCAAGCATGACCTGAGGTAGTTGAGTAACATTACATTCCCTATGATTATTATTTTACCTTCTTTTGTCCCTACAATAGCATTTATAAACAGCGCAGCTCAATACGCCAAAGCAGATTCACAATAAAGAAAATGACATGAAAAAGGGTTACTTAAAAACTGCAAGTAACCCTTTTTAGTTGGGAATCAATCTGAAGATTTATGATCGCTTACATTTTTCTGCGAATAGAAAGTGCCACTAGCCCTAAACCAAGTAAACTCAAGCTCATAGGTGCGGATACTTGCACTGATGAACCAAATGAACCGTCAACCAGCTCTTCACCAAAGAAAGCATCAACCAATACGAGATTCTCTAATGCAAAGTCTGCAATGCCGTCAGACAGCGCAGTGAATTCAAAGCTAAGTAAATCCACTACACCGGATGTGGGCAACAAAGGTGCGGTAAAATCAAGATTAAACACTTCAACCAATAAAGCGTCTACAAAGCTTAAGTCGTCAACTACTAAGTCATAGTCATTAAAACCGTTGAAGTCATCATCGATACTTGCATAAGGACCCGCTAAAGCCGCACCAGCAAAAGAGACCAAACTAGGGTCGAACACTAGATCTAGACCAAATTCGTAAATTTCATCCAAACGTGTGCTGCTATCAAAGTCAAAGGCGACATCGAGCGTAATGGTGTCACCCACATTCACGCCCGATGCATTTGAGGTAAAGACCAAGCCCGCTGATGAGCTAAAGCTCATCAGGGTGATTAAACTAGCAATTAATAGGTTTCTCATTTGTTTTACTCCGCACAACGAGTTTTAGTACATAGGGTCTGGAGGGTTCTAGCATCTTCTCTGCTCACCACTCCATCACCGTTAAAATCATATTCTGCGCGCACTGCCGAAGGATCTCGAATCAGGCGAACAAAGATAGCAAGATCTCTTCTGTCCACATCTAAGTCACCATCGAAGTCACCTTTGACGCCAAGGGAAGGATCAAGAGGGTAGTCGTCCACATCATCTGGCACGTTGTCACCGTCGTCATCTTGATCAACCGTATCAGCGATACCATCACCATCTGTATCAGCTAAGACACTTATTGGGAATATCGGCGCAATATTATAGTCTTGTCCACTGCTTGTTCCCATAATGGCAAACAGGAAGTAGAAATCGCCTTCTGGCAATTCAGACGATGGCAACACACCGGCTAAAGACAACTCAACAGAAGATGTACCGGACTGCGAGCCAATAACAGATGCATCATCAATAATGATATCCTGAACGACACCAAAACTTGCATTCAAGTGACGGAAGAAATAACGGATACCGCCAAATTTCTCATTTACGGTTTGCCCAGGGCCTGCCTCATAGGAGGTTTCGATAGTCACAGTTTGACCCACTAATAAATCCGCTGTGAAAACACCGCCGTTGTTTAAATCTAATGAAGGCTCTGCAGCGGGTGCAACCACACTAATTGGGAATACAGGATCTATCGTATATTGCGTGCCATTGGAGTCAACAAATCGGGCAAAGAGGAAATAGAAGTTTCCTTCTGGCAATTGATCACTGGGAGGTACACCATCGAGTGATAATTCAACAGACGAGGTACCCGTTTGTTCGCCCACTACACTAGCATCAAACGCAATATAATCGTTCACCACACCAAAACTGGGGGTGAGTTCGCGTAAGAAATACTGAATTCCGCCTACCGTATCAGACACTTCTGCATTTTCTCCGGCGCTAAATTCAGTCGATATACTCATGGTTTCGCCTGATACAAAGTTTGTCGTCGCATAACTTTGCGCATCAACTAAGCTGATAAATGGTGCGGGTACTTCGACTTCGCCTTCTACGATATTTAATGGGAATGCCGTCACATTTTGTGTTTCACCATTTGAGGACTCAAATTGAACAAATAAGAAATAGAAGTTGCCTTCTGGCAAATCCGCGGTGGGTGTTGCAAAATCCAATGGAATATCAACAACAGATGTGCCACGTCGGGTGCCTATTACAGATGCATCAAATACAATTATATCTTTAACTACCGATGCAAAACCCGCTGTTAACTCACGAAGGAAATAGCGAATACCACCAACGCCATCTGTTACCGTCTCACCAGTACCTGCATCGAAGTGAGTCGTCACAGTGATTACCCCATTATTTGCAAATTCAGTATTTACATAAAACCCTGGGTCATCCAGTGTGATACTCGCGCCCACAGGCTCTTCAACGCTTATGATCGCTTCTGCGCTAAAGTTGCCTACTTCACTTGTTGCTGTAATCACTACTTCTCCAGCAGCAATAGCAGTAACGACACCGCTTTGGTCGACAGAAACAATACTTTCGTCGCTGCTCGACAAGGTATAATTTTGATTGGAGGCTGAAAACGGTAAAACTTGTGCGTTAACTTGAGCAATCTCGCCAACAGCTAAAATCTGTGAACTCGGTGCGATTGCGATACCCGTTACTTCAGTAGGCAAATCACGGACATCAGTACTAAAGTCAAATACTTTCAGAGCCATACTTGCCACGTGGCCAGTACTGTCTGGAAAACTAACTGAAATAGCATTGTTTTCTTGTAGAAGTTCGTACGGAACTTTAACTTCTAATAGACTAAAAAACCTATCGCGCTCTGCTTGATCATCACCTGAATAATAAACCTCATTGCTCAGTTGTGTGCCGTTTACTGAAACAACAGGCGTCAAAGATAAACCATGGTCGCGACCCACAGCAAAGCGTAAAAATGCTTCGCCATGTTGATTTGTTTCAACACCATTAATGTTGAAGCTAATTGGACTATTTGCTGAGATTTCTTGCAAATACGTAGTGGCATAGTATTTAGATTCTGATGATTCTTGGTCTATTTCGATATCAGAAGCAAACGTATAAGTAATAATCGCGGTAGCTTCTCCACCTAGTTCGATACTCGCCGGTGCAGTAGCCGTATTTTGCTCATCGAGCACTGGTGCATTGATATCTAGAAATAGGTGTTTGATTTGGACATTTTGAAGGACATTACCCTCAGCGCCAAAAGTTTGTAAAAAGACTTGCTCAGACTCACGAGACAAATTGCTTAGTATTAGATAAACCTTATTGTCTTTTACGTAACTATCTACCAAAACGTTAGGGTTGGTAGAGGTAGTATCAACACGCGTACCTTCTACATCAGACCATAGTTCATAAAATTTAACCTGCTCTGTGAAAACCCAATGATCGCCAGTTTCGTTTGGTGCTTCATGAGCTTGACGCAATAGGCGCCAAGGATAGGGGTTCCCGTCTACTGTTCCCCAAGGCGCTTTTACGACGATAAATGGCAAGGTCTTTAGCATTAAGTCGGGGCGATCCATAAACTGCATCAACATAGGACTCATTGCTTTCATAAAATGCCAATCCCGCACAGGTGACCAGCCTTGGCTTTCTAAGGTATGATCACGACCACCATACTCAGAAATAACCCAAGGTTTCTGCGTATTCAAGACCAGCTGGCTGTAATGCTCCATCATATCCATCGTGGCTTCTATACGACCACCTTTGAAATAGTTGACCGTACGAGCATTCCCTAGAGAATTAAAGTCATACAAATGGATAGAAAAGAAATCCATATGGTTACCACTGGTATCGATGAATAATTTCATTCTCTCTGCCCAGCGCGCAAAATTTCTTTCTTCAAAAACCGGGAAAGCTGTTGTGTACCCACCGATCAAGACATCGTCGTTAAAGAGACGAATATTGTCTGCTACGTCATTGTGGAACTGAAATACGTCAATTGGAGGAGTATCGCCTCTGGTTGTCAGTTCGTACAAAGGTTCGTTGAGCACTTCCAAAATCTTCGGGCGTGGATGACCTTCCGTCACGCTTTCGCCTTCGTTTCTGTAGAACTCATTGAGGAAACGCCCCATGAATTCGCCTACCGCATCAGCACCGCCAATTTCCCAACCTTCATGCGCTGCACAACACGGGTTAGTTACATGTACGGGCCAGAAAGGATTTACTTGTCCGCCAATCATGACATCACCGTAATCATCATACAGATGACGGCTAGCTTGGTTTACGCCATACAGTGTTTCTCGCCAATATTGACCTTGATTTTGAATCCAAGTCGGATCAGCAAAACCCGGACGATTGGGATCTTGCTCCGCTTGGTTAATATTCCAAGGCATAGCCCCATTGTCTCGTCCAAAGTAAACATTCAACTCGCGAATAAGGTAATCGAGTTTATCTTCGTCACCATTCCAATCATTCTCACCGACTGACGAGTGCACAGTAATAAATTTGCTTCTATCAAACTCTGAGACACCATTTTTACTGTGTTTGGTATCAACATTAACAACTGTCTCTGTTTGAGCAAAAATGATTAAAGGCATCAAAGTGATACCCGCTGCAAGAACCAAACCTTTGGTTACGCGCTGCATTTGCGAATCCTCCCAATTAATCGATATTAAAAGCTATACATAGGTATGTAAAAACTTGTCTATTTTAAATAATCCACAATTAATTGTTAACAATTTATAACAATTATGTTTATTTGATGAGAGTTTTTAACAAATTTTAATAGGTAAGCTATTGATTAATTGATTTATTATTTTTTGTTTTTTTTTGATGTAAAAATCTATTATCGAACAATAATTAATCTTTTATTTACAATGCTATAATTTTTATGTGTAATTTTATTTGCTTAGCAGAGTGTTTGTTTTTGAATTGAATAAAATAACTCCAGCCTGAGACATTTGCCTTCTGACTGACATCCCGCACCCATTTTAAGAATAAATTTGTTGATAGTGGTAGCCTAGGCAGTTGACGATA
>NZ_JBHRSW010000010.1:0-93691 GCF_042646125.1 Agaribacter flavus | reverse complement strand
TATCGTCAACTGCTTGGGCTACCACTATCAACAAATTTATTCTTAAAATGGGTGCGGGATGTCAGTTATAACTCTGCAAGACTTGCTTGAAAAACTTTCCTTGTTGAGTGGGTGTGAACGACCAGTCGTGGATCATAGTGGGTGACCACTCGGGATCAAAACACCAAGCTGTCCAAGATATGTTTCGCGCTTCCATATATTCGATGATCCAAGGTCCATAACTGCCATCATCAATCACGGGGATGTGCGCACCAAAACCGCCCTCTTTTACCCATCCTAGTTCAGTCGCGATCATCGGATATGTTTCAGACACATAGCCCCATACTTTTGTCCAATTTTCAAACACCGCTTCTTTAGTACGTGGATTGGGTTTAGCTTTTTGAGGATAGGGGTGGCTTGCATAGGCAATGCCGTCTCGCTCAATTGGGTGTGCTTTTACCTGTGTGAGATCATATGCCCAATTAAAACCAGCCACCAATGGAATAACATGTTTATCGTGGGCGTAGATCAAATCAATAATTTGCTCGTTTAGTGCTTTCCACTCCAACCAATCTGCGCTACCGGCTTTGCCCCCGATATCGGTAGGTTCATTGAAAATCTCATAAACCGCAATCGTAGGCACGTTTTTATAACGAGCAGAGATGTATTGCCAAAACTCAAAGGTTTCTTGGATATCGGTTTTGTACATGGGGTGTTGAAACAAACCATCAGGTAAATAACCAATCGAATGCCAATCGAGTATCAAATATATACCTAAATCATTTGCCCAAAGCACGGCTTCATCAATTAGGCCTATATAGTTTTCTTTGCCACTCATACGCCAACCAATTGGATGTACGGGCAAACGGATCGTATTGACTCCCCAATCTTTGAGCTCTTTGAACAAGGATTTTTTCCATTGCCCTTGCTTAATTAACTTGTCAGGAGAAGCGATGTTCATACCTCTGAATGTAAAGGGTTTACCTTTGTCGTCGACAAACTGATTCCCGTCTACACGGATAAAGTTTTGCTGTTTTAAGGCACTAACATCAAAACTTTTTGGGTAAGGAATATTCCACCACTCGATGATGGAATCAGGGTCGAGTTTTGACGCATTGGCAAGCCCAAAGCACAAAAACAACATTCCAGCACTAAGATACAGTTTAAAAATACGTAACATACGACATCCTATATTTTTTAAGCCTTCTATTTAAAAGGCCTCTGCGATTAAAACTTAACTTACAAGCGTAACAATTACCTGATGACGACCTGAGTACTTCGCATAAGGGATAATATTGTCTGCTAGCTCCTCTCCATCAATAAGCACATTGATTTTATTTATTCCATTTTCGGCTTTATTGACAACGCTTATATCATAATACGCGTCCCTAAATTGCCGCTTCACATGGATACCGTCCCAGTCTGAAGGGATACAAGGCGCAATTCTCAAGCCCTCATACTCAGGCCGAATGCCCAAAATATACTGAACAGCCGCGTAGTAGCTCCACGACGCAGTGCCTGTCAGCCACGAGTTTTTCGCTTGCCCTGGCATGGCAGAATCTGCCCCTGCTACCATTTGACTGTATACATAAGGTTCAGAGCGGCGCAAGGCCTGCTTATCTTGCAGATATGAAGGACACAACTTACTAAAATAGTCTAAACTGCGAGTTGGGTTATTCAACATCGCTTCAGAAATAATGATCCAAGGGTTGTTGTGACAAAATATCCCCGCATTTTCTTTGTAGCCAGGCGGATATGAACTTATTTCACCCAAGTATTTATCATACTCACTAAAGGCAGGTTGTTGCAGCATGATGCCGTAATCTGTCACCAGATGCTCGGCAACGGCATCCATGGCGAGTGCTGCTCGACCGTTGTCATGCCCTAACCCTGCCATCACGCAAAAGCCCTGAGATTCGATAAAAATCTTGCCCTCTGGATTTTCAACAGAGCCGACTTTATTCCCTTTTGCATCATATGCACGCAAAAACCATTCGCCGTCCCATCCGTGCTTGTCTACCGCTTCTCGCATCTTATCTATATGCTTGCGACAAGTGACGGCCAGCTCTTCATGACCGGTTTGTTCACATAAAATAGCAAACTCTTCGCCGTAAAGAACAAATTGTCCCGCAATCATCAACGACTCTGCGACATCCGAAGCACCGCGCTGTGTGGTTTGAAAAGACTCGTTAGGGTCGGTCGAAAAACAATTGAGGTTTAAACAATCATTCCAATCTGCGCGGCCAATCAATGGCAGACCATGAGGGCCCAAATTGTTTACCACATGATTGAACGCGCGATGCAAGTGTTCAAAGTGTGTACCACTATTTGTTTCGTCGTTGTTAAAAGGGACGAGCTCGTCGAGTATCGAAAAATCACCGGTTTCTTTAATGTAGTTACAAGTCGATAAAACTAACCACATCGGATCATCATTAAAGTTACCACCAATATTTGCGTTGCCTTTTTTGGTGAGAGGTTGGTACTGGTGAAATGCTGAACCGTCTGCCTTTTGTGTAGCGGATAAGTCGAGTATTCTCTCCCTCACCTTTTCCGGCACCATATGCGTAAAACCGATAGTATCTTGATTAGAATCCCTAAAACCCATACCTCTGCCGATGCCACTTTCATAAAATGACGCACTGCGAGACAAGTTAAAGGTCACCATGTTTTGATACTGATTCCATATATTAATACTTGTATCAAAGGCGCTATCGGGTGTTTTTACCACACACTTATTGAGTAATTCACGCCAATAAAGCTTAAGCTCATCCAAAGCAGCCTGCGCTTTTTCGGTCGAGCTAAAGCGCGCTATCAACTCATTTGCAGGTACTTTATTGATCACCCCCGGTGAGGCCCACTTATCTTCCTGATCAAGTTCACAATATCCCATAACAAACACTAGCGATGTTTTTTCACCAGGCGCTAAGTCAATTTTTAAGTGATGAGAGGCAATAGGCGCAAAACCATGTGCGTGAGAGTTATTCGCTTGCTTGTTTTCAACCACGATTGGGTTGTGCATGCCTCTGTATGGACCTAAGAAGCTGTCTCTACATGTATCAAAACCCGCTAGTTCACGGTTCACGTGATAAAAAGCATAGTGATTGCGACGCTCTCTGAACTCTGTTTTATGAAACAGGGTACTACCACTTATCTCGACTTCTCCTGTCGATAAATTTCGCTGAAAATTGGTGGCGTCATCTTCTGCATTCCATAAGCACCACTCTAAAAAAGAAAACAAATTAAGTTGTTTATTGACTGCGCCTTTGTTTTCGAGCGATACAATGTAGACTTCAGCTGTAGTATGTAGAGGTACAAAACAGGTCGCTTGGGCTTCGATGTCATTCTTGTTCGAAGTAAAGCGTGTATAACCCATACCATGTCGGCATTCGTAGTTATCTAATACCGTATCCATTGGACGCCCTGCCAATGACCACGCATCGTCACCATCTGAAATGTAAAAATACCGTCCGCCTGTGTCCACCGGCACGTTGTTGTAACGATAACGCGTTAAACGCCTAAATTTGGGGTCTCTGAAAAATGTATAACCGCCACCTGTATTTGAAATCAGCCCGTGAAAACCGTCATTCCCTAAATAATTAATCCAAGGTGAGGGTGTAAACGGGCTGGTGATTACGTATTCGTAATTATCGTTGTCAAAATGACCGTACTTAGTAGTTGAATCTATCATGCTGCATTTTCGTCTAATTTGTTGTACCAATTTCGTTTAAGTAGTGCTGCACTAACAGCTAGTATGACGACAGTTGTGCTTACTGAACCCCATTCTTTAATCACAATAAATATGGGAAGTGCAACCAAGCAAGTCTGCATGACTACGCCTGTCGCAACATTGAACATGTCGTTTTTAAAGTTTTTGTTTGGCTCAAAATTGGGGTCGTCAGCCATGACTTGAGCTTTGATAGGCCCCCAAAAACCCCACGGGCGTACTTGCTTGTAAAATGACTTAAGTACCTTCATATCATCGTGGGGGGTGTAAATACTGACTAACACACAAGCTAAGCCTGAAAAAACCAATAAAACGGGGAATACCGTTAGCGGCGCAATATCGCTACTCAACTCAGGGAAAAGAGCTATACATACAGGAGGAAACACGAGCGCACCCGCGATCCCTGCGAGCATACCCACAAAGTAGCCATATCCATTTAGTCGCCACCAATACCATTTAAGTACGTTAGAAACCACGTAACCGCCCCACAAACCAGAAACGAGCCACTGCAAAACACTATTAATACTTTGCACGTACAAGCCAATTAAGGTACTGATGACGACAACACTTACTGATATCAAATAGCTGGCGCGTATCAGTGTTTTGTTGCTGGCGCTTGGATTGATATAGCGATGATAAATGTCATTAACTAAGTACGCGGGCGCAGCATTCACTGTGGCAGCAAAGGTAGACATAAAGGCAGCGATAAGACCCGCGAGCAAGATACCCAAGATACCGACAGGCGCGAACTCTAAGATCGCACTTGGTAGGATATTCTCAAAATCTATCGAACCACCAGACATCAAATCTAAGCGCTCGTAATATACAATCGCAAGAACAGTAAAACCGGCGATCATAAAATATCGGATAGGCATTAGGACGATGGATACAAAACCACTCATTAACGCCCCCTCTTTTGGTGATTTTGTCGCCAATATTTTTTGCATATCATAATTGGGGGCTGGGCCTGCAGCGCTGACCAACACACCCTTGAACAACATCATCATCACAAAGATTGAAAACAAAGAATATCCGTCCGATAAGATTTTCTCGTTGACTTCGTCAATGATGCCCGCCCAATCCAGCGACAAAGACCATGCAAAGAAGGGATTGTCCCAACCATCAGGCGTAGCTGCGGCGAGTGTTTCGGGTGTAACTTGTGCCATGGCGATAAAACCAATGGCAATGGCCGCGACAGTCATAATAGTGAATTGCAACACATCAGCCCACACGATACTCATCATTCCACCCAGCATCACGTACAAGGTCGCGATTGCAGTAAAGGCGATACCGTAAAAATGTGGAACGAATTCGGGTGATAAGGAAAACGGCAAATAGGGTGAGACCACTTCGTAAGGGATAAATATCTCGACGAACTTGCCTACACCTACAAATCCATAAGCTAAAAAACCAAGCACGCCAATTATGGCAAAGAGTACGACCACAAAATGCGAGAGTTTTCCGCCGTGGCTATCGCCAAAGCGCGTCCGCATCCATTCTGCCCCCGTCAATACATTTGAGCGTCGAAGCCAAATGGACAAATACACCATCAGGAATACTTGGTTAAAAACAGGCCACAACCAAGGTATCCAAATGCTTTTTAAGCCATAAACAAACAAGAGCGTAACCAGCCACATGGTGCCAGAAATATCAAACATGCCAGAAGCGTTCGACAAGCCCAGCATGTACCAAGGAAGTTTTCTGCCTCCTTGGTAGTAGGCTTGCATGTCTTTAGATGCTCGTTTTTTTAGATAAAAGCCAATTGCTACAATCGCGAGCAGGTAAGCCGCAACGATAGCCATATCGATAACTGCAATTTGCATAAAAAACCCAAATTTTGTAAGTAAAACGCGAGACCATTGAGCCTACTTTCCTTAACGTTGACAGCATACGCAGTAAACAAAAAACCTGACTCGACACTCGATTCGCCGTAAACGGTACTTCATTATGAAACCGTTTTCAATACATTTTGATACAAGTTAGTTACAAGTAAGTTAGCTTATATATTTCAAATAAAAAGTTTATTTATATTAATTTCAGTCATTTAACGTCTTTTCTAGTAGATATCCTGATATTTCAAACGTAATTTATTAACATATTGTTGACTTTTTGTTACATTTTGAAATATGCTATTGGGGTCGGTTGTTAGTATTTGCAAGTGTTTCAGAGCAAACAGCAGTAAAAGCCTAAACAAGCCGATTTTTTTGCACATGATATGAAATCGATTTCAGCCATTTTACCTTATTAAGAATGGCATTGTCATAGTGGTAAATTAAATGCTGGATATGCATTTGCTGGCGATTTCTGTTTTACCAAGCGAGAGAAAGCAAAACGTAATATCTCTGGCAAACAGGGGAACTAGGAAGTAAATATGGTTAACATTGCTCAACACAAAAAAAATCGAAACGTATTTAGACAAAAACGGTTTAAATACTCTTTAGTCGCATCGGCCTTACTTGGCATCACATCGACTAGTATCAACGCACAAGAGTCTGAGGCCGACGACGAGACTTTGGTCGAAGTCATAGACGTTAAGGGTACGCGTGGCGCACTTATCAATGCTCAAAACATGCGCCGCGAAGCCGAAACCTTACTCGATGCACTTTCTGCATCCGACATCGGTGCATTACCCGATACCAGTATACTAGAAGCAATATCTCGTGTGCCAGGCGTCAGTATCGGCCGTTTTGCCGCACCCAACGACCCTGACCACTTTGGTACTGAGGGCAGCGGCGTCGTCATTCGTGGTCTTACGCAAGTACGCAGTGAGTTTAATGGAAGAGACACTTTTACCGCAAATTCAGGTCGCTCACTGAGCTTTGAAGATATTCCACCAGAGCTAATTGGTAGCGTTGAAGTATTTAAAAACCATACAGCTGACATGGTCGAAGGTGGTATTGCCGGCACAGTCAACCTCGTCACCAAGAAGCCTTTTGACAATGGTGGGGGCAGAAAAATATCTGTTGCCGCAAACCTGACTTACGGTGATTTCATAGAAGAAACCGAACCTTCATTATTTGCGCTATATAGTGATACCTTTGAAAATGATGCAGGGCGATTTGGTTGGTTGTTGAATGTTTCAACCTCTAAACTACAAGGGCAATCAGATGGTGCGCAAGTGGGTATCTACGATGCGCATGCCGCCTTTGACAATCAACTTGTGCCTAGATCAACGCGCTTTACCCGCAAAAAAGATGATAGAGAGCGTGAAGGCTTTGCTGCAGTATTACAATACGAAAACCTAGATAATACCGTTGCGGTCACCGCAGAGTTTATTCGTTCAGACGCCGCGTTAGCTTGGACAGAAAATGCAGTTGAGTGGGCTGACGATAACATCATTGGCTCAACCATGCCAGCAGCAGGTACATCATACGAATTTGGTGATAACGGCTTTTTCCAGAATGGTTATCTCACCGGTAACGAAGGATGGAGAGGCGCTGATTCTGAAAGACAACCAGGCGGTCAATACGGAATACTGCATGCAATGGTGGGGCGTTTTAGAAACGACGAATCTACGGTTCAGGATATAAACTTAAACGTCGAATATACCCCGACAGACCAACTGGCGTTTAACTTCGACTTACAACGTGTTGAAGCCGACACTCAAATTTTGGATTTTCAGGTGCAAGGCGGTAACTACCTAGTACCCCGCTTAGATTTGAGATCTGACATCCCTAGCATCGAGCTTAGAAACCCAGGCTTTGCAAGTGGCAGTGATAGCCCTAGCCAAAACTACTTTACTGATCCACGTTACACCTTTTGGCGCAGTGCCATGGATCACTTATCAGACAACGAAGGCGAGCAAACGAGTATCCGCTTCGACTCCAAATATATATTTGAAAGCGGTTTCATTACATCGTTGTCTGCTGGGGTGCGCTATGCTGAGCGTGACCAAACCACCAGAGAGTCAACGTTTAATTGGGGTAACCTAACCACACCATGGTCAGGAGACACCAGCACTAACTTCTGGTTTGATGATGAACGAACAGGCGCTCTTGAGACTGAAGTCGTTAGCTTTGACAATTTTGCGAGAGGCGGCGTATTAAACATAGAAGGCGGACAAAACTTGCTATTCCCCGCGTTATCAGTTGCGCGCGACTATAGAGGCTCTATTCCTGACTTAAAAGCCATTTCGGGTGGCTGGAGGCCGCTAAATGAAAGAGACGGTGTCATTCCTGGGACAGATTTTTTACCGGGTGAAATAAATACAACTATTGAAGAATCCACCGCATTTTATGTCAAAGCAAACTTTGAGGGCGAGCTTGACAATGGTGTTGTCTACACCGGTAACTTTGGTGCACGATATGTTGAGCTCGAAAACGAAACGGTAGGCGCTATCGTCTTCCCTGACAACCGTCCTCACCCTGAAGATCCAAATGCGCTGGACAACTTCCTTATTTCTGATCAAGCAGCATTTGGTGACAACAGTTCGGTCGACTTGGTTAGTCAAAGCACTTATGACACCATATTGCCAAGTTTCAATTTAAAAGTTGAGCTTTCCGATACTTTCCTCATCCGGTTTGGTCTTTCAGAGGCGATTGCCTTACCTCAACTGGGTTTGTTACGAAATCGATTTGTGATTTCGTCAAGGGAACAAATCGTTGAACGCGGCGACGTCGACAGTGACGGTGATGGGCAAAACGATGTTATTAGTACGCGTTATCGTCGCTACGAGGCCAACGCAGGTAATCCTAACTTGCAGCCGATGGAAGCAATCAACACTGACCTAACTTTTGAATGGTATTTTGCTGAAGATGGTAGCTTAACTACGTCACTGTTTTACAAGGACTTAGAGAACTACTTTATAACAGGCTCTAACCCGCAGGAATTTACCAATAATGGCTCGACTCAGGTTGTTGAGGTAATGCAGTCCACTAACGGAGACAGTGGTAGGATTCACGGGTTTGAATTGGCGTATCAACAGTATTTCAAAAATTTACCTGAAGGCTTTGATGGCTTAGGTTTACAACTTAACTACACTTACGTTGACGAGAAAGGGTCACCCAATTCCGATTTATCACCAGATAGTCCAGGGAACCCGCTGACATCAGGCTCTCAGTTTACTGGCGTGCCTCTTGAAGGTTTGTCACAACACACCTTTAACTCGACCTTGTTATACCAAAAGTATGGCATTGACGCCCGTTTGGCTTATAACTGGCGTTCTCAGTACTTGTTGACCACCCGAGACGTTATCACGCAACTGCCAATATTTAGTAAAGAGGCCGGCTTCCTCGATGGCTCTATTTACTACGACGTAAATGAAAACATTCAAGTCGGCTTGCAAATGACCAACTTGCTTGACACCGAATCTGTGACACGGATGCAAGTCAATCAAGCGGGAGACCTAGCTACCCGGGGTGTGTTTGTCAGTGATAGGCGATTTGCACTTGTTTTGAGAGGTAACTTCTAACAATAAAATGTGTGTCTTAGATAGAAATTTTTCTATCTTTCAGCAGAGCGTCGTCCCTAGCGCTCTGCTGTTTTTGTTATAACAAAGTTTCACTTGTCAGTGGAACTTGCCCTGATATATGGTAAAAATTAAATTCCATTACTCAGCGCTTGTTGATGGTAAGCAGTCATGTCACAAAAACAAAATGAAGCAGCTAGGCATTCTAACATCAAACATGTAGCCATCTTGGGCGGCGGCACGGCTGGATGGATGACCGCAGCGGCCTTGATAAAACTGTTGCCATCACACATAAACGTCACTCTGATTGAGTCTGAACAAATTGGTACCGTGGGCGTAGGCGAAGCGACTATCCCCCACTTGCGCTATTTTAATCAACGCCTCGGTATTGACGAAAATACATTTATGCAAGCCACCGATGCCACATATAAGTTAGGTATCGAATTTGCAAATTGGGGCAAACAAAACGATGCCTACATCCACCCTTTTGGCGACTATGGTCACTCGATACAAGGCATTGAATTTCATCATGTGTGGCTGGATCAATATCGACGTGGCTTAGCAAAAGACTTGGATGAGTATTCGCTACCTGTTGTAGCCGCATTGGACGGTAAATTTGATATGCCGCACCCTGATCCAAATCATGTTGGCTCAACCTTTTCTTACGCTTATCATATCAACGCCACTGCGTATGCAAAGTTCTTGCGAAAGTTCAGCGAGAGTTTAGGTGTAAGACGAAAAGAAGGCAAAATTGTTGACGTTATTTGTCGCAGTAGCACAGGCGAAATTGATAGTTTGATCTGTGGTGATGGCGAGCGGGTTCACGCTGATCTCTTCGTTGACTGTTCAGGGTTTCGCGCACTATTAATAGAACAAGTTATGAAAGCCGGATATGCAGACTGGTCACATTGGTTGCCCTGCAATCGTGCCGTTGCCGTCGCGTGTGAAACTGACTCTGCCCCTCTTCCCTACACAAAAGCCATTGCACACGAGGCAGGTTGGCAGTGGCGCATACCCTTAACGACAAGGTTAGGCAATGGGCATGTATACTGCGATGCCTTTACCAGCCAAGACAATGCACTGGATGTCCTCTTGAGCAAGCTGGAAGGGAAACAACTGAGCACACCTAATCACCTTGCATTTTGCGCCGGACAACGCAAAAAAGCATGGGTAAAAAACTGTGTGGCAATTGGCTTATCTAGCGGTTTTTTAGAGCCACTGGAATCCACCAGCATTTATTTGATTCAAGCAAACATCATGAAACTACTCGAATTGTTTCCGAGTACAAACGACATGCACATCCATGCCGAAGAGTTCAATCGCTGTTTTGATACCGAAATGTATCGAATCAGAGACTTTCTTATTTTGCACTACCACGCCACACACAGAGAAGACACCGAATTTTGGCGCTACTGCAAACACATGAGTATTCCAGATACACTGGCACAGCGTTTTGAACTTTTTAAGGAAACAGGGCATATTCTGCCGTATCAGCATGGCTTGTTTCTGTCACCCAGTTGGGTAGCTGTGCTCATGGGGCAACGTCACTACCCCAAACAAAGTATGGCGCAAGTGACACAACTGCAGCCATCAAATGCTAAATCTGCTCTTGACTTGATTTATAGAGAAGTAAAAAACTATGCGGCGAATATGCAAACGCATGAATCTGCGTTAAAAAATAAGAACTTTGCACATATTGCTAAACATCAAATACTCCATGCCCCTTCGCTGTACGGCAGCGCTAAGTACAGTGGCGATACTGCGCATAAAAGCGAGATTGCCTAATGTTAAGCTTAGCTATGTTAGCCAACGATGCTCAAAGTTCGGCACAGGCCGTATTGTCTGCTCTGCAATGCTATCAAAAGTTACATCGCGCGCACCCAGATATCGAAATTAAGATTGTATCGTCTGCCCCCTTAGTGCGGCACATCACGACGGCATCCAGTCATTCTGAGAACACTCATTCAACAATGTCTGTGAGCACATTGACGCAATCGCACATCTCGCTATTGTCAGCACTGGGGCTAAGTTTTCAGGATTTACTAAAGCATTGTAACGCCCAGATACATTATGCAGACAAAGTATGTAACATGCTTGATAAAGAAAAAATAAGTACTGCCTACTGCAGCATTGCAAGTATGGGAGTTTCGTTGAACGGTGTTGATTTTCATCACATGCTCAATCACACACGCTTGTATCAGCATGAAGCCCTCGATCTCAGCCTCAGTAGCTATTCGCTCAATGGCACTTGTCAACGCATGAAAAAATCCATGCTACCGAGCAACAATCCCAACAATATTCGTTCAAGTTTAAAAATCAACGTCAATGTACAAAGTGAGTTGTTGCTCAATAAAGTTGCTCCACTACTGAGTAAACTCAATATTCATCTGGCCTATACAGAAAATTGGCATTGCACCACGTTTCAGCATGATGACCCGCTTACCAACAGTGACAAAGTTGGCTTCATTAAGCAAATCGGACAAAGTGAAGTGGGCGCTGACTATTTTATAGATCTCAGAAAAAACAAGACCGAATTGCAGTCTACAATCAAAACATTCGTTACTGAGAATACGGTTGAACAGGGTCTGTATATGAGTAACGGGCATGTTATTCAAACCAAACGACTCGGAAATGCTTCTCTTGTGCGTTACACAACTCTGTATAAGCAAGCAGAAACGAATAGCAGCACCGCCACGCCTGCACTGAGTTGCGAACAAATCGGGCAATTAATCGGTGCCCCAAACATACTAATTTCTGACGCACCAGCAATTGTTTATCAGAGTTTGTTAGATAGCAAGCAGCCAATGTGGACTAAAAATTTATTGTGTCTCTCCGATGTCGAGTTATTTAATGGCATCAACGTTAGCGCTGGCACCTGTACCTATGAAAAAATCATTGACACGTGGCTAATGTATTTCTTGAATACAGCTTCAGAGCACATGCTAAATCTGTGTAACGAGCAATTTGAACAAGTCTTGCTAGGTACGTATTGTTTCGATTTAATGCCCTGTTTTATCCATGATGCAGATGCAATGACTACCTACTTGTCTACACAAAGCTTTAACTTACTATATAGCCCCAATTTTACTGAGGATTTGCTAAACACAATAAACAAACGTGCAAACTTGTTTGCTCAAAAAGGCACGGATTATTTAGTCGATCACGATCTTGTACCAAGAGAGGTATGGGTAAATTTGTATCTTGCACTACAAGTATGGCCAAAAGAAGTCGACGTAGTGAGCTTTCAAGTCGATGATATCAAAGGCATGTTGCGTAAATTGCAACAAAAATTCGCACATGCCATAGAGCACTAGTATGAATTCTAATGGCTATGTTCCCTTTTTAAGTATAGTTGATCACAAAACAAAGCCTGAAAGGCAAGCATGCCTTTTTGGCGTCCCCATGGATGGGTCTACGACAACTTTGTTTTGTGTTCAACTTCACCTAGAGAGAATATAGCCATTCAAGTTTACCCGCTGTGATGCTTAACTAAAAAAGAAGGATGTTAAAACATGCACACTGATTCCAGTCCAATTAATGATGTCGTAATTTTGGGCGGTGGCTCCGCCGGTTGGATGACAGCCGCGGCTTTAGCAAAAGTATTTGAAAACAAAGCACTAAAAGTACGCCTTATAGAATCTCAAGCAGTGGGCACTGTTTCAGTTGGCGAAGCGACCATCCCACAAATCTCACGCTTCAACAAGCTGTTAGGTTTGGACGAAAACGATTTTGTCAAACATACAAAAGGCACGTTTAAACTAGGGATCGAATTTGCCAATTGGCGACAAAAAGGCCATGCCTACATGCACCCCTTTGGTAGTTACGGCACAAACATGGACGCCATTCAGTTCCACCATTATTGGCTCAAAATGTTCCAACTAGGCAAAGCACCAGAATTAGATAAGTTCTCGTTGCTTTGCACAGCAGCCTACAGCGGCAAATTCAACCGACCTCAACCCATCAAAAATAGTCCATTGGCAGATATTCCATACGCCTTCCATTTCGACGCCACTCTTTACGCTGAGTATTTGCGTAAGTTTGCCGAAGCACGCGGCGTCACCCGCATCGAAGGCAAAGTGCAAGACGTATTTACCCGCAATAGCAACGGTTTTGTTGACGCTTTATTGTTAGAAAATGGAGAAAGAATCCACGCTGACTTGTTTATCGATTGTTCTGGTTTTAGGGCACTATTGATCGAAAAAACACTCAACACCGGCTATGAAGACTGGGGACACTGGCTGCCCTGTGATCGCGCAGTTGCCATGCCATGTGAAGCAAAAAACAAAGTATATCCCTACACAATTTCAACAGCACAAGATGCAGGTTGGACATGGCGCATCCCTCTACAGCATCGAATTGGAAACGGCTATGTTTATCCCAGCGAGTTTGTTAGCGATGACGAGGCCGTCGATGTGCTCAAGCAACAGATGGAAAACACACCACTTGCGGAGCCAAACCAACTCCGCTGGAAAACAGGCCGCAGAGAAAAAGCATGGCACAAAAATGTGGTGGCAATTGGCCTCTCAGCGGGTTTCATTGAGCCACTTGAATCAACAGGTTTACACCTCATCCAATCAGGCATATCTCGCCTGATGGCGTTTTTCCCTAATCAGGGCTTCAATCAAATTGATATTGATGAGTTTAATGCGCAAAGCAAATTAGAAATGGAACAAATTAGAGACTTCATCATTTTGCATTACAAACTCACCGATAGAGAAGATACCGAGTTTTGGCGGTATTGTAAGCACATGGATGTCCCCCAAGGCGTCACGGATAAACTCAATTTATATGCAAGCAATGGACGAATTTTTAGAAAAGATAACGAATTGTTCGACGAAACTTCATGGCTCGCCGTAATGCATGGCCAAGGCCTCCAACCTCAAGCTTACCACCCCATTGTGGACAATTTGCCTGAGTCTGAAATAAGTCGAAGGCTGGCGCATATACAAAAAGTCATCGAAACCTCTGTTGCGACTATGCCTATGCAAGCTGATTTTATAGATAAACATTGCAAAGCAACAATGATGTAAACTAAATATCATTACTGCCGATAAAATCATCGTCTAGTAAGTTGTGCTGTCTATTAGAAATTAATACACGCGGGTATTTGAAATCAATGCAAGTATCCGACTGGCACTATTAATTTATTTATAGGTTGAGTATGCAGCAAATATTTGGCGATGCACATTACATCGAACGTCTAGAGCCCGATGTGTTGTCGGCTACCTTACATTCTCTGATGAGCTTTCATCCTAGCGGCTTTCTGTTACTCGCTTGCGATGAAGAAAATACCGACCTTAGCGCTTACAATACCATGCTGCGATCGCTCGACATTCCGGTATTTGGCGGCATATTCCCTAGTATTATTCGCAACAAGCAGACAATTGAATCGGGTATATTGGTTATTCCTGTCTTTGCTCCTCTCGAAGTACAGGTGTTTGAAGGTGTATCTAAATGTCATGAGCAAGCATTTAATATTAGTTTTGCCATGCAAGACTTTTCTTCAACATTAATGCTTATTGATGGCCTCACGCGCGGTATTGGCAATGCGATGAATCAGGTGTTTCAAGAATACGGTCAATCAAAGGTCGTATTTGGTGGTGGCGCAGGCTCACTCAGTTTTCAGCAAAAACCTTGTTTATTTACGCCCAATGGTATCGTTCAAGATGCCATGATACTCGTGGCAATCAAACAAGATTTTGAATTGGCTATCGGACATGGTTGGGAAGTACTAGATGGCCCTTTCCTAGCCAATCAAGTCGATGACAATCAGATATTACAGCTTAATTTTGAACCTGCTGTCGACGTTTATCGAGAGGTAATAAAACGCTTCGATGGGCGTGATATAGACAGCGACAATTTCTTTGAAATCGCCACAAACTATCCCTTCGGTCTAGAGCGTTTAGATGAAAAGTTGTTGGTTCGCGATCCAATAACATTAAACGACAAGGCACTTGTCTGTGTGGGTCGTGTTCCCGAGAGCACAATGCTCTATATTCTTAAGGGCGATCCTAATAATTTGATCAGCGCAGCCGCCAAGGCTATCGAAGACAAATTACAAAACCAGGCAGCCAGCTCAGCACTGCTCTTTGACTGTATTAGTCGAAAGCTATTTTTAGAGGACGAGTTTGCGCAGGAGCTACAGGGTATAAACAATTCGTTGGGGGAAAACACCTCTCTTTTTGGTGCCTTGGTGCTAGGAGAAATAGCATCCAATAAGGCCGGTGGCATAGACTTGCACAACAAGACGGCAGTCACCGCTATTGTCGTTCAACACGATTAGTTTGCTTCAAGGGAGAAATTATTTTGAGCTCTGCGGGTAACGCCCTTCAAATCATTTCTATACAGCATGAATTGTCGATGAATATTGGGATTGGGCTTAATTTGCATGAGATGTTGCAAGTGTTTATGGAGCGTGCGCAAAAACGCTTGAGTCTAAGTAGTGTTCATATGCTTTGGCACTTGTCTTCTTCTCGTCCTGAGCAGTTTGACTCCTTGAGTTTTCCGAACAAAAACCAAGATGTCATTCCAAGTATTTTAAGCGAAGCGCGCAGTATTCATTCGCAACACAATCCTTCTTTGTATGTGTCACCGTCGGCGCATACACATTGTTATTTGTTCTTAGTGCCTAAATTTGGTGTTTTGGTGTTTGAACGAAAACATCAGGCTATTGAAGACAAGATTATTAATGCCTTGGTATCAATGATGACAAAGCTTGCCACTAGCTGCTTGGCATGCCAGCAACATCAGAATTTGGTAGATGAAATCGCCGCCAGAAAAAAAGCAGAAGTAAAGCTGCGCGAACAATCACTTATGGATCCGCTAACGCAACTGTCTAACCGAAAAATGTTCAATGCCAACTTAAAAAAGGCCATCTCTAACGCGATTAGAAGTGGGCGGTATGGCGCTATTTTTTATATCGATCTCGACCGCTTCAAAGTTATCAATGATAGTTTAGGCCATTCTTTTGGTGACGGCGTGTTAAAGGAAATAGCCAAACGATTTGCAAAATGTACGCGAGAAGGTGACACCCTTGCACGTATTGGCGGAGACGAATTTGCTCTGCTTGTCGTTGACTTAGACGAGGAGAAATCCTCAGCAACAACCCGTGCAAAGCGTATCGCAGAAAAGTTGTCAGAGACAATATCGAAACCCATACATGTCGACGAAAATGAACTTGTGGTTACAATAAGCACTGGTATCAACTTATTTCCAGTGCAAGAGCACGCCGAAAATTGTATTGATATACAAGCGCAAATGCTAATCCAAAATGCCGATTTAGCGATGTACCGCATAAAACATGGAAATCGGAATGGTTTTAGTTTCTTCAGTAGTGATTTACAAGCCTTAGCCGACAAACGCTCAAAAATTGAAAAATCATTGCGACAAGCGGTACAAAATGAAGAATTCGAAATTTATTACCAACCCTTGGTGGACAAACAAGGCGCTATTTTAGGGGCGGAAGCCTTGCTAAGGTGGCAAAGTGAAGCCTTAGGCTGGGTCAGCCCAGCAGAATTTATTCCAGTCGCAGAAGAGTCTGGCTTAATTTTGCCAATTGGTGATTGGCTGATCGAAAATGCTTGTAAACTCATTAAAACTATTCAATGCAACAACAAACACTTACAACCAAAATACATCAGTATTAACATTAGCCCTCGTCAATTTATTCAGCCCCAATTTACCGAAAACCTTCTCACTACATTAGACAGGTATGAGGTCGCGCACAACAAGCTACGGATAGAAATTACAGAGAACGTCGCTATTGATAATATGAGCCTCACCATTGCCAAAATGCAGCAACTTAATGACGAAGGTATCGCCATTATGCTTGATGACTTTGGAAGCGGATACTCTTCCTTGTCATATTTGCACAAACTGCCATTGCGGACCATCAAGATTGATCGCAGCTTTATCACCGATATTGACACACTTAAAGACAATCAAGTGATTACCAGCTCAATTGTCGATATCTGTGAGCATTTTTCTATGGAATGCATAGTGGAAGGCGTGGAGACAGAAAGTGAATTTAACTATTTGTCAGAAAAGAACATCACCGCGTTGCAGGGCTACCATTTTTACAAGCCCCTTCCCGCAAAAAAATTCTTAGCGCTTTTCAAAGGCTGCTAGACAATAATCCCTTTCTCAACGTCCAAAAAAAACGGCTTTAGGCGTCTCCACAGACACAATACTGCGGACGTAATTGAGTGTGCCGTCACTGTTGATTTTAAAAGACGCCAATGTGCCACTATTGGCTCCCGCTGCCAATAACCACTTGCCATCAGCAGAAATCGCGATGTGACGAGAAATACTACCACGCACCGGTTCATTCTCAATAAAGCTTAATTTGCCATTTTGTTCACTCACTCTGTAAGCTGTGATTTGGTCAAAACCTCTGTTAACGACATACAAGAATTTACCGCTCGGGTGTATTTGCAAATCAGACACATTTGCCCAAAGCTCTTTCGCGGCATCATCCACTTGGTTAAGATGTTGTACAGCTATTAAATTGCCTGTCTCAACATTGTGTTTGTATACACTTACACCGCCGATTAATTCTTGCGTGACATACGCAAAGTTATAATCTTTATCGAAAATAATGTGACGGGGACCAAATCCTGCGGGTGTTTTTATTTTGTGTAACAGGGTTGCTGATGTATCGCCTGTGATTTTGTAAGCCCAAATAAGATCACTGCCCAAATCGGAAAAATACGCAATGTTCCCTTGCTCATTGAATACGCTGCCGTGTGGATACGATCTCTTCTGGCGACTAGGGTGAACACTGCTCCCAGATACTTTTTCTTGATGTATTGTGTGGCTTAACTTGCCGTCTTGGGTAAGCGAATAAAGCCCGATACTCGAACTATTGTAATAAGAAACAGCAAGCACTGTGCCTTGTTCATTGATTTGAATATGTGCCGCGCCACTTGGTAAGCCCTCTAGTTTATTAATTAATGCGAGTTCATTGTTTTCGTCAATCGCGTATGCGTGGATCTCTTCACCTTGTTTAACGCTAGCTAAAACGTAAATGATCGCTTTGTTTGGATGCATACTAATAAAGCCATCGTATGATTGACTCGGTGCCACGATTTTGAGTCCTGAGAGTTTCCCCGTTTCTGAATCGTGGAAAACTCTAGCCAGCCCTGTCTTACTCGACAGCCAAACCGGCGTTTTTTCTGCCAGAGCTGAAGTAGAAAACACCAAAATCCATAAAACATGTACCCACGCTGTTTGCTTTTTCATTGCTTTATGACTTTCCTTTCAAATATTTGCTGTCAGGCTGTGCCCTCTTAAAGTATTTATGATCAAAGAGGGGATAGCCTGCAATAAATGCCAAGCCTTATTAAAAACGGAAATTTGTTAGGGTCTGACATGCGTCATCGGCGTTTGTTGGTTTAGCTTCATATATCTATCACGGAGCTTGTGCTGACGAGTTTCGTTACTCATTTGCTCACCTTTGATAAATACGACTTCAGCGTGACTAGTCACCTCTAAAGGATCGCCTGACCAAACTACTACATCTGCTTGCTTACCTGGTTCCAAACTACCTAACAACTCGTCGACACCGTAGATGCGTGCTGGATTTATCGTCAGGGAGGCTAAACCAGCATGCCACGGCAAACCATTTGCCACTGCATTTCCAGCATGCTGTGTAGCAAGACGAATATTGTGTGTTTCCATACCAATCGACACCTGCACACCAGCAGTGTGTAAGCGCGCTGCATTTGTCAAGGTTGCCCCCAACTGATCAAAACCGCCAGGTAAGTTGTTTTCAGGATTTAAAATCACAGGAATATCTGCTTGTGCAAGTGCTTCGGCTACTCGCCAAGCCTCAACAGCATTCACTAACACGACATTAATAGATGGGTTCCGTTCTTTAAACTTCACAACTTGCAGAATATCGGCCGCTCTGTCAGCCGTAAAAAGTAAGGGCATGTTACCATTTAACACGCTTAACAAGGCTTCAGCGTCAGGCCGTGTTGTCATGCCATGCCACTCCATTCTTGGCATATACGCAGCAAAACCTGACACCTTTCGGATCGATGCCGCTTCAGCGAACGATTGTTCGATAGAGACCCACAGTGCCGCACGGCTGCCTCCGTGGCTATCTGATACGTTGCTGCTCACATCGACATGCATAAATGCATTTGTCTTGATCAACGAATCAAAGTGACCGCTCAAAGATACAATGGCACCTTGTCCATTGAACATATAGTCCCCACGACTAATACCTGTCGCAGCCGCAGTAATACCCTCAACACGAGAAATAGGGATTAGCGTAGAATCAGGGTTAAAACCATATTGTACGTCCAGAGCAGCACCGACACTTGATACGGGGTTGGCTCGCTCTTCTCCATGCACAACCGAACTGTCAATCGAACCAGCGGACATCCCAACTTCGACCAAGCCAAGTGAAGTCAAGGCACCAAATAAGCCCGGTGTGACTATTTTGCCTGAGGCATCTATTAAGATGTAATCATCAGGCACAGCACTTTTACTAGTGATCAATACAATTTTTCCGTCATCAATGAGTACAACAGCGTTTTCCAATGTTCCCATTGGTCCCATGGTGTGCACAGTACCGCCAACAATGGCAATAGGCTTGGCAGTCGCGACGAATGAGAACAGCATTGTGCCAACTACTAACATCCATTTTTTCATTTTGCGTCTCCTTCACCGACCTGACCCAGTTCAAAATCACTGACCGGCCAACTATCTGGACTAGTTCTATCGTAGATAAGACCTCCATCAATAAAGACCAATTCTGCCTGTGAGTAAGTCGAAAATGGGTCGCCGCTCCACAATACCAAGTCGGCATGTTTGCCAGTCTCCAGGGAACCGGTGTATTCAAATATTCCCAAGGATTTAGCTGGGTTTGCAGAAAGCCACTGCCAAGCTTCGGCTTGACTGATTTCAATACCCGCGCGTAGACCATCCGCCCATGCCTTCGCTGCTTCTTGATTTAAGCGCTGAATACCAAGATCACTGTCAGAATGCACCACCGCGCAAGCGCCTGCCGCGTGAACCATTGGGATGTTTTCCTTAACGGTGTCATACGCTTCCATTTTGAACCCCCACCAATCGGCCCACATGGAAGAACAGACATTATTTTCGGCAAGTTTGTCTGCAATTTTGTAGGACTCGATGGCGTGGTGGAATGATCCTATTTTGTAATTGAATTCCCGCATTACATCCATCATAACGGTCATTTCATCAGCTCGGTAACAATGCATATGCACGATGATTTCACCCTCTAACACACCTACAAGTGTTTCGAGTTTGAGATCGCGCTTGGGTACCTTAGGATCTTTACCCGCATCGTAGTCAGCATAGTATTGATCCCAAGTGCGTTGATAGTTTTGGGCATCGGCCCACGCTTGGCGATAACCTGCAACATTGCCCATGCGTGTCATCGGGCCACCTTTATTGCCATATACGCGTTTGGGGTTTTCACCACAAGCCATTTTTATGCCGTAAGGGGCATTGGGAAATTTCATATCTTGCATTGTCCGGTCAGGGACATTTTTTAAGGTCACTGTGCGTCCACCAAATAAGTTTGCAGATCCTGGAAGGATTTGCATCGCGGTCACACCACCTGCCAATGCTCTTTGAAATCCCGGATCATGTGGCCAAACTGCGTGTTCTGCATGGACTTCTGCGGTAACGGGTCTCGTCATTTCATTGCCATCTGAATGCGATTGCACCGAAGGTGAAGGATAGACGCCTAAGTGACTGTGGGTATCAATAATGCCTGGCGTCACCCATTTGCCTTGTCCATCGATTATTTTTGCAGTCTTAGGTACGTCAATATCGGCGCCAATAGCCACAATTTTACCGTCGTCAAAGTAGACACTACCATTTTCAATTTTGCTTCCAATGCCATCCAGAATGGTCACATTCGTGATTAGGGTGGCAACACTAGGTGCCGGATGATAGGTGCTTGGGTAAGGATCCTTATCTATTTCAAACTTTGGCTTTTGAGTTACCTCAGCATTGTTATCACTGCCACAGCCGACCAACACAAGGCTAGAGATGAGAGTCAATGCGAATACGCACCTGAATGTTGCGCTGTTCATGTTGTTTCCTGTTGTTGTTATTTTTAACTAGTAGCTTTAACGCTCGTTGTTTATTCAGTGGTCATGTCCCGTTAAAGTTTTGGTAATCAACAAGCATTCATAGGATTCATAACCATACCGATATTAAACGTTTGGATAGGAGCAAGCGATCATTATTGTAAGTGTAAAACCATATACTCTATGCGTAAATAGTGCCTTAGTTGTCCAATGTTAAACTCATGGAGCTAAATTAAACAAGGTCATATCACCTTCGGCGTAAATTTGGCATCTACTATCAACATTGTGCTTTTTACGGTGTTGTTCACAGCGTTGCAGGGCTAGTGCATTCGCCTCGTCTTGTGATGCTTTATTCACCACGAATGAATATGCGTAGCCACCTTTGTCGTCCATTGCTAGGGCAAAGGCTTTGTCATATTTGTAATCATAATACCGCTCGAATATTCGATTGATTTTTGAAACAAGATCTTCTGCGGGTATTGGTTCTTCTTTCTTATCGATTATTTGATCGCCGAAGGGGAGCTTGGCAGCAAATTGTTCTGCATCTGTGCTACTTTTACGTTGATAGCCTTGATAAATTTGTTTGTAAAAATCTATTTTTTGGTCATCACTCAGCTGTATGTCGTTTAAGTGTGCCTCGACAAACTCAGGCTCGAGGTAACTCAAATTCCGCAAATAACTTATTTTATGATAATTACTATCAATGTCGCTTTGTTGAGATAGCCACTCCAGAGCTTCAGTCGCTTTTTCATTTGGCCAAGTTCGCATGATGTCTTTCACGGTTTCGAGCTTGTTAGATGCATGTGTTAAACGATAATTAGCGGCCGCCTCTGGTTTACGTAAAGACCAGTAAAATAATGCTGTTTCAGTGAGCTTTTCGCGCTCATTTATATTTTCAATCTGGTTCAAGCGATCGAAAACGTCCATTGGAGAAAGCTCAATCCAAGAACCGAACACAGAGCCAAGCAATGACATGTCGTCGAAGCGCCTTAATTGATTAAAAAGCTCACGATGTTCCTCACTCGTATTTAAGTCGAAAGAAAGGTGAATCAAGCTATTATCAAGTTCTACGCCCTTTTCAG
Source organism: Agaribacter flavus (assembly GCF_042646125.1). Taxonomy (NCBI): domain Bacteria; kingdom Pseudomonadati; phylum Pseudomonadota; class Gammaproteobacteria; order Alteromonadales; family Alteromonadaceae; genus Agaribacter; species Agaribacter flavus. Next base: position 71,428 of record NZ_JBHRSW010000010.1, on the reverse strand, counting down.
TCAATTCCAAAAGTACATCAACGACACGGCTAATATTAGTTTTTGCTAAGGCTGCCAATAGCTGCATATTTTCCCGCATATTGACATCCTTGGCATTTGAGTAAAGCAGGTTGTTCAAGTAATCAAATCCCAACTCTGCTTTTTTCTTGGCTACTTGAGCCCTGATCGAGTCTACATAGAAAGGAGAACCCGCCATGTGGCTGTGTTTTTGCATAAATCCTAAGACTTCTTCAGGTGCCTTTTCCAGTAATTGAGCAATGATTATTGAGCTGATTGATGTGCGTTCTCTCTCATCATAATTACTCAACAACTCACCAAAATTTAACAATTGCTCGACAGACAAAGTATCGAAAATTGTAAATAACTCTAGCGAGAGCCGCATTTGACTTGGGCTTTCTTTTATTTGAACTAATAGTTCGTTTATTTCGAGTAGGATATCCTCATTGACGTCGCTAGAACTGGGCAAAGACGCTGTTGAAACTTTTGTCGATAATTGAGCCACACTCTCGATCGCAGGTGAATTTGCTGCTGGAGCATTAACTGATGTTGAGACATCAGCAACATCATGTGCTTGACTTGCATATTGGTCTATTTGTTTACCTACGACTACCCCCGCTACGAAGGTAACAATGACCGATGTAACACTGATGACTATCCGTTGACTGGTTTTCATTAATCTTCCCTTATTAAGTATTGTTCTCAACATGCAAGGTCGTTACGCTGCATGCTGGTATTACATAACCACATATCAAACTCAGGTTATTCAGTGATGATACTTCCAATAGCATCAGCAATGCTAGGGGTATTTTTATCAGAATAGACAGCCTCTATCACCCACCTAACAGAATACATACACTCAATATCACAATAAACCAAGCTAACAAAATGGCAATATCAATGCGGTTCAAATCATTGCCGCTTTTTGCGGAATATTCATTGACAATTTGTGGCTCTGGTAATGCCTTTGTTGCGAGCAATCTACTTAGCGCTAAAGATACGGTAGTGGTCACAACAAAACCAATTACGTTCCACCAAAACCAAAAAACACCGTCAACGAATAACCAAAATACCATATTCGTCAAAACACCAGCAATTAGCCCAAGATTTACATGCTTTCCCATGACCGATTGCGTGCTTAAGCCGAGGAAAAAACAGGCTAAAATAGGACCATAAAACAATGAACCAACTTTATTGATGGCCTCAATCACAGTTGGTGCAATATCGCCGGCAAAAAATGATAGAAGCAAAGTCACAAGACCCCAAGCAATGCCAACAAACCTAGCTCTTAATAAATATTGCGAGTTACTAAGGCTTTGCTTGGTCAATCGACAGTAGTCTTCTACTGATACGGCTGAAAGACTATTAATGGCAGAGCTCAAAGAGGACATAGCTGCGGCTAGTATCGCCACTATTAGCAAGCCTATCACGCCATTTGGCATGTAGTTGACAATAAATACCGGCATCATCCAATCTGGCTTTCCTTCAGGTATTTTGTCGAGAAATTCGGGAGTATTCAGCGCAAATGTGCCAATAATTAGACCTGCGCCGCAATACAGCAAGGTAATGGGAAAACGCAAAATACTGGCCGCAAAGATCATTTTTTTTAGGTCGATAGTGTTTTTAGCTGACAACGCGCGTTGCGCCTCGGATTGGTCACAACCATAGTACGAGGCATACAGTATGATCCCTCCAAATAGCATCGGCCAAAAACCAAAACCTTGCCCATCAAATCCATAGGCGTCAAAACGCAAAGTTTGCATTCTACCAGGCTCTAGCCATGACCAAAACTGCTCAAGGCCACCAATATGATAAAGGCCATAAGCCAAGCATACGATAGTCCCTAAAACAATCAATACCATTTGCAAGGCATCACCATACACGACTGCCTTCATACCGCCTTGCAATGAATATACGACTGTAATCAAACCGATGGCAACAATGCTTTGCCAAAACGCTAGACCAATTGCACCCTGTAAAATAACAGAAACCGCATAGATCATAATGGCGGTAGCGAACGAACGACTGATCTGAAATACAAAGCTCAACAGCACGCGTGTATGCAAATTAAAACGCTGTTCCAGATAATCATACACGCTCACAACACCGGCTCGGTGCAGAGAAGGCAGAATCTTCCAAAGTAAGAACAACATGGCCAGTGGTAGCGCCAATTCATAAGACAACCAAACCAATCCTCCACCTTCTCGTAAACCGACAAAGGCAGGAGCTGATACAAAACTAATTGCTGACAGTTGTGTCGCCATAATCGATAAAGATAAAGGCTTCCAACCTAAGCTACGTCCAGCTAAAAAATAGTCTTTTTTGTCGGCTTGATGTCGGAGGATTACCCCCATTATGAGCAAACCAGCCAGATACAAGCCAATAGTTAAAAAGTCCCATATATTCATTATATTTCCCTTTTATTCACTTATAGCGCTCATATTTGTCTCAATTTTCGCTTATTCAAAGCAACAAAGGCTCAACTTTTCATTGAAGTAGGCGTTAACGTAAATAGTAATGAGCAACAGTAGCTTAGCCATGACTAGCCCTAATAGACTATACAAAAATACTATTCCCAAGCAACGAACACAATCGGTAAACAATATTCTGCAACGCATGCCTAAAGATGTGGCGGACAGCTTTTCAGACGAGCAGCTATCGCACCTTCATGCGGCATTGGGAGCAAGAAGTTGGAAAAAGCACAGTATTGATTTGCGTTCTACCTTCGCCATCCCTTTTTCGCGCACTAGAATTTACTATGTTTTTCTAGTGGGTAAAAACTACAGAGAGTTGAGCCGGAGTGAGGAAAAAATTTCTGCCATTACATCGGCCATACTCATTTCTTTTTTTGTACTCATCTCAACCCTTTTCGGCTTACTGGCCTTGTATCTCCTGAAGTCTTGGCTAGGTATCAACTTATTTGAAGATTTTTCACTGGGTATTTGGGGTTGGTTTAAAAATTTATAATTGGCTCAATTCCCGCCGTGCGTAAAGGGAACAAAGCCACCGTTTTTGTATATCTGTATTCTGAACTACAGTATAACTCCGAAATTCACATCGCGACGAAATGCCGCTTTATCAAGTCAAAAACATCCGTTTGCTTATATTGCTTGTCAGGTGACAGCAGGTGTTCTTTAGCAACTAAAATGGCGCCATTGTTAGGATCATCGGTAACTCGACCGTGACTACCCTTCACCAGTTCAGGTTTTAAAGGCGTAACATCCATTAAATACCTAAAGCCCAATTTCTTTTTCAATACCCGACCAGCAATATGCAAGAGCGGGAATCGAATATCGGGATCGACAAACATTTCACAGGGGTCATATCCAACTTTTCGGTGGATATCAACTGTCTTCGCAAACTCGGGGGCTTTTTGATCATCCAACCAAAAATAGTAAGTAAACCAAGCATCTGCTTTGCTGATTGCCACTAAGTCACCACTTCTTTCATGCCGTAAGCCGAGTGCTTCTTGCTCTACTTTATCGAGCACCTTATCGACTCCCTGAGTCGACATAAGTAGCGTTTTTACTGCTTCTATCTTCTCTGCATCTTGTTGACTTTTTTGATTAAAATAGATGTGTGCGCATTGATGATCCGAAACTGCAAATGCTGAAGAAGCACCACAGTCAATATTTTCGATGACTTTATTTGCAGATATTCTAGTTTCTCTCACTTGAATGTAGCCTGCACGACGCAGTATTTTGTTGATATGAACCGCTTGCTTTACTTCTGTGATACCGTATTCTGAGACCAGTAAAAACGCCACATTGTATTTTTCGTAGGCTTCGATGATGGAACCTACAACCTTATCGATAGCGCGTATTTCTTGGGCAATGGAAGGGTGATTTGGCCCCAGCTTTTGCAAACAATAATCTAAGTGAGGTAGATAAACTAACTGTAAATCAGGACGATTTTTTTCAAATTCTTTTATCGCTGCCTTACCAATCCATTCACTCGCACCAATACCCGCTTTTGGTCCCCAAAAATTGAAGAAAGGGAAGGTACCGATTTCGCGCTCAATGTCTTGGTGTAAGCCATTCGGCGAGGAGTAGAGATCGAAAATTTTGTTACCGTCTGCGAGATAATGCGGTCTTGGTGTGATACTGCTATCTACATTGGCATACATGTTATACCACCAAAACAATTTGGACACCTTAATGTCTGGCATAAGTGCTTTTAGCTCATCCCAGACCTTGTTAGCCTGAACCAATTCGTTAGATTGCTTCCAAAAACCGACTTCTGCCAAATCTCGAAAATACCAACCATTCCCGACAATACCATGACTGGACGCTTGTTTACCCGTCAGCATGGCAGCCTGCGCGGTAGTAGTAACAGCAGGAAACTCAGTCAATAAAGCGTGTGATTGATACCCATGTTCCAACAACTTATTTATATTAGGGGTATTTTCTCCCAACATATAAGGACTTAAACCAACAATATTTAACACCGCCAAAGGCTGGGTGACTGATTTAGTTCTTGTGGCATCGTTCATTTAATACTGCTCTATATAGTGATAACGGCAATGAATACATTATTGTGTTACAGCCTTAACAATTACACAATGAGCATGTTTCATTATTTGCAGGGTAATAAACGATGGAGTGATGACTTCATGGGTGGTGCTTTTTGGCAGCTTTCTTTGGAAACGCCCTATGACTGGATCATAGTATCGTGCCTGCATATAAAATAATCGGAAACACGATCCAGACTATTTTCTTGAGGAAAAACAAGCGTTTTGCTTATGGAGAGGGCGTTTCGTCCTTGGCAGCTTTTAAAAGATCATTACCCCTTCTTGGGTATCAAACAAGATAGCACTTTCTCCGATACTTAGTAAGTATAAAGGTTAATCGTTCCTTTGAGTCACCGACTCGCTTATAGCAATTTCAATACCCGCCATAAGCGTATGGGTATTCAAATCCCATCGATAAAGAGGATGATTTAACGTTCAGAAATGGCCTGAGCAAAAATTGCTTTCAACAATTCTAGGTCTAAATTCACGCCAGCAATATTGGCATCAATCCAGTCTTGCTGAGAGATATTAGGCCACGTTACATCATAACCAAGCGTAAACAATAGCTCTTCAAAGAAAAAGCGCTGAACTCGACCATTACCCTCCCGAAAGGGATGCAAAATATTCATTTCGCAAAACAAATCTGAGACTTTTTCAATTAGCTCGTCATAACTCTCATGGTGAGCTAATCCGGGTATAGTGTGAAACAGTTTTTTTGCTTCTGGCTCAATGCGCGTCCAAGTGCAAAAGCGAGTATCTCCTTTTGAGATATCGACATCTCTGACGATCCCAGCCCATTCATACAAATCCTGAAAAAGGTGGTGATGGAGATGCTTCAAATGATCTAGTGAAAAATCTGAAAGAGTCTGTATAGAGGATTCGTAAGTTATATAACGGTGTGCTGTGAATTCAGCTTCAGCATCGGCTAGTATATTAGCATCGCGAATATTTAGAAGATTGACTAGAACGTCTGAGTCGGGGTAACAGTATTTATCTTGAGTTACTCCGTATTTATCTCGCATACTTGCGTTTCAGGTCGGCAATAGATTGGTTACCACTGGCTTTTTTAAGCGCAAGGCCTTCATAGCTCAAACTGACCTTAAAGTTGCCCATGTCAGGAGTAAACTTTGCTTTTTGCCCGTTGATGGTCTTAGAAACAGTATTCGACATAACGCCTCCCGTGTTACTGTCATTTTACTCCAAAGCCATATAAATTACCATTGGTCGCTTGCACATCTCAGCACATTGCAGAAGCCAAACGTTAACCTTAGCTTCTGACAACCTTTGTGAATTTGAGAGTTAATAGGCTCATTGCAACAAATTGGATTTAATGAGGGAGATCACAAAAAACTAAACCAACACATCACGCTCAGCCAAAGCTTTTTCCAACCAATCAAATTCAGCAACTAAGCCTTCAATCAATCGCGCATCGATGTCGTCTTGAGAGTTACTTGCAGATAGGAAATTCAACCAAGTATAGGTTTCGATTTCTAGCTTGGGCGCATAGTCTAATTTGTCAGTTATAAAATCTAAAGCGGCTAAAATGGCAGCTTGTGTCGAATCAATAAACGGCAAAGGCAGATCCTGCTGAGTTTGATTGATAGGAATGTGGTAATGAATGCTCAAGGAGTATGGAGAAGTTTGCTCCTGAGCGAGCAGGTGACTAAGAGAGCCTTTGTTCAAATCTGCTATTTCGCGATGCAAGTTACCGGCTAAAAACACTTTAGTTTGGTGTAAAAACTTATCATCATTGAACATGCTTGTGAGTTGTTCGGCCTCACTGATATCTGTCAGTTTTGCGCTTAAAGCATTGGATATTTGAACTTTTCCAACAAAGATTCCTGCGTCTACGATGGATTGTAAGGCTTTTTCAATGTCTTCACCCATCACCGCCTGATGGCAAGTATCAAAACAACACGCGATGTAACGACAAAGGGTTTGCGGCGACATACCTGCGTTTTTTGCTGCAGGTATCAAGGCTTGTTTAAAAAATTGGATTAACTCTATTGTTGATTGCAACACGCAATCGGGTTCCATTTCAATGCACACCACAATTCGTTTGCCACTTTCGCGCTCTAAACAAGCTAAATATTCTGCAAGCTGTATTAAGTGAATAGTGGCGCTGTGATGTTGCTCATCGCTCCAGGATTTTGCGTAAGCCAAAGGTAAGGTAGATATTGCACCAAAGCGCTCTTCTTTTGGTAAGCAATAGGCCAAAATTTTTGCCAATTGCTGAGTATATTCCAAGCGTTCTAGTTGCGCCCAAGTAGGTAAGTACACGCTTTCTTTTACTACTTTTTGATGAAAGTTGCCATAAGGAAATCCATTCAAACTCGTCAGGTTAAGACCTTGTTGTTCAAGCAAACATTTAAACGAAAACAGTAAATCCGTGTCCTGATTGAGTTGTGCAGCGGTATTTGCCGACAACCACAATCCCGACGCCATCTGTTGTAGACCGCGTTTTTGTTTGACGGCAGAAAAATAGCATTGAATATTGTTAATCACCGAGGGTAAATCATCCCCCGGGTGCACATTACTGCAATACGCTATTTGTTGCTTGGAAAGCTTCACACTTACAAACTGCGTCTTAGTCTTTCTCGATGATCGGTTCCTGACCACGTAGAACTTTGTTTTCTTTATATGTTTTTGTTTGATCGATTAAGGGCTTTTTCACCATATCGATAGATATTTTTCCACTTTGCGCAAAAAAGTTGATCGGATTGTTAAACGTTACTTTTTCGACTTCAGCCTCACTAAATCCACTCTCTAACATCGCCTGTGCAGTTTTGGGTACTTTCAGTGGATCGCTCACCCCCCAATCTGCTGCGCTGTTTACAATCATTTTTTCAGTACCGTACTCTTGTAAAAGTTTTACCATGCGCGGCTCCGACATTTTGGTGTTCGGATAAATACTGTGTCCTCGCCAACAATCGGTTTCTAATACGAGTGGCAAAGTCTGTTCGTTTAGGTGATCGACTAAGACCATTTCTTCTGCTATACCGCTCTCTTTTATAGCGTCGAGGGTACGTTTAGTACCATTGACTTTGTCACGGTGCGGCGTGTGTATCAATACGGGTAGATTTTGGTCGATAGCCAGTTGAAGTTGCTCTAATAGAAAGCGATCTTCCTCGGGAGTCATATCGTCGTAACCAATCTCACCAACACCCACAACATTATCTTTTTGGCAGTAACGCGGCAGCATCTTCATCACCGCTTCGGCCAGCTCTACGTCATTTGACTCTTTTGGATTTAACCCCATCGTACAAAAGTGCATGATGCCAAACTGAGACGCCCGAAAATGCTCCCAACCAATCAGGGTATCAAAGTAATCAACAAACGACCCAACCTGTGTACGCGGTTGACCTAACCAAAATGCCGGCTCAATCACGCCTACAATGCCCGCTGCAGCCATATTTTCATAATCGTCGGTCGTGCGCGAAAACATGTGAATATGGGGGTCGAAATATTTCATTTTACTCATCCTCTATTAATATTGTCCTAAGCGCCGTCACTACATCGGCACATTTTGTATACCTTGCAATTCGATTTGAGCGCGAATATGGTCTTCGTGCCCTTTGTCTCTATCTATAAAGTGCTGGCAATATTTTTTGAATACCAGCTTGTGTTCATCCGATAAATCTGTGTATCTGATTGCCATCCAAATAGAAGCAGGCGGTATTCTCTCAGCCAGCGCTTGTTCGACAACATATGAAAAACACATATTCACCAAGGCTTCATTTATACGCTGGGGTAAACCAAGTAGATTGCTAATGTCCAAACCTTGGTGCAACGCCTTTAATACCAATTGATTAAAATTCAACTCTTCAAAGTGCTTGCTTGGATAAGCATTATTTAGCGCTAAGGCAGCAAATTCCTCGCGACTATTGCAACGTGTCGCTCTTAGCGCTGTATCTAATGCTTCGCCATTGTTATCAAATACGTCAAAGCCCTTTAATAAGGCACACTTCTCTTGGCTATCACCGTATTGATAATAGGCTTTTGCCAATTTTTTGAAACTCAGTTCTTGATGGCTTACTAACACTTCAAGGACTAAAGCAATCCTCACTAACTCACTGCTACTACAATGCCCTAGAGCAGAAAACGTGACGTCTGATTGGATTTGGCGATTGACTGAGGCAGATAGATTCAATAATTCGTTGATGGGATCATCCGTATTTTTCAAACAATCAAAGCCTTTGAGTAACCAATCACGTTCCTTAGTAGACATTTGAGTATGCCATATCACCCCAAGCTGCTCTCTAACTGAAACACGTATTGTCACATCTAAAGCCATCGCCAATCTACCTATGTCACATAAAGCCTTTTACCCACAAGTCTGCTAGGGAGTAATAAAGCCAAAATCAACATACTATACAGATAGTGCCCAGCAAGTGCAGTAAGTAAAGCATCTAGAGGTATCACGCCCATCACCATAAACCCGATCAAACGCTGAATATTTGAAGGCGTAAAATCATTGAATACTGCGATAAGTTTTCTCGCCATTATCAGCGCACAAAGTGCAATCAAGCCATAGGAAATAAGTTGTTTGGCACATGTCAGTTGAAAATATTGCTCAACAAGATAGCAGCAAGTCGCGACACTGAGTAACAGCAAACCGGCACATACCCCAATCGCCTGCTTATTTTGCGCTGTCGTTTCTTGTTTACTCAAAAAAGTTAAACCCGCAATATAAAAAAAGATAGGAAGCGCAATCAAAAAATTTAGTTGCCAAATGTCTTCGCTAAAAGAGTATGCAGCGAGAGGAAAACTGGCACCCAATAACCAGTTAAGGTAACGACAACTGGCCATGCAAAACGAGCCCAATAAGCCTTTTTTGAATACGCTGTTGTACAAAATAATCAGGATAGATAAGACTATCGCGATGCCAGCCGAAACAGCACTGTGTAATAAACTCAAACAAACACCCAAACACAGCAGTATCGCACCAATACTCCAAGCTTTTTTCAGAGAAACCTGTTTGCTTGGAATAGGTCGCTGGGGGCGTTCGCGTAAATCCTCTTTAAAATCAAAGCAATCATTGAGTGTCATACCGGCAAAATACAAGCTGACGCTGGCGCCTAACAAATACACAATGCCACTGCTGATTTGTCCGTTGCTGACGATGATAGACGCCGCTAGGATGTTTGAGAGAGCAGTGAAACCCGCTGGCAAGCGAATGAGTTTAAAATAGGGTAATAGCTTTGACATAGTCAGGTACATTCAAGCTACAAGGCTTTAATTTGATTGATTGCGTCTAGCATTAAGGCATCATCAATTTCGTGAACTTCAAATCCTTTGCCGATATCTGACAGCAAGGTAATACATAAATCACCACCCAAATGTTCCTTAAACTCATTCAGCGCTTGTATGATGTCTAAGTCAGTCAGTACGGGGTGGTTTAATTCAAAACCCAAATCCAGTAATAGTTCGATGACTTGATCGGCTTGTTCAACAGTAATGTGTTGAGCCAAGGCAGAATAAATAGTGTCTAGTGCAATGCCAATAGCCACAGCTTCGCCATGTCGCAGTGCGTTGTTTGTCATTTGCTCCAACTTGTGAGCCGACCAATGACCAAAATCTAAAGGGCGTGCTGAACCCAATTCAAATGGATCACCGCTATTAGCAATATGGTCTAAATGCCATTTAGCGCATTCAATGATCATTTTTTCTGTGGCGTTTTGTTCAAAGGCCGCAAGCGCATGCCTTAATTCATACAACTCGCTAAAAAAAGCAGGATCTTTTATCAATGCGACTTTAACCGCTTCTGCGATACCCGCGCGCTTATCGCGGCTAGACAATGTCTTCAACAGAGAAAAATCATTTACAACTGCAAAAGGCGGGGCAAAAGTACCGACAAAATTTTTGCGATTGTGGAAGTTGATAGCATTCTTCACCCCCACCCCTGCATCATTTTGCGCCAGTACAGTGGAGGGCATCCTGATTAAACGCACGCCTCGATGGGCTGTTGCAGCAGCATAACCGACTGCATCGATCAAGGCGCCACCGCCGATCACCAAAAAATAAGAATGGCGGTCAATACGATGTTCTTCAACGGCAGAATAGAGGCTTTCGAGCAAGGTCTCGTCATTTTTACATGCCTCTCCACCTTCCAACACAACAGGTGATAAAGCAGTAATACCATGGTGGGCAAAATAGTCACAAATAGTCTCTTTAAGCTCAGGGCGCAATGCCGCAACGCCTCTGTCAATTATCGGGAGAACACACGGAGACTCGGCTAAGTTGTCAATTAACTTGCTTAATGTATAGTTTTGTCTATCAAAGACTTCTCGACAAAATAAAACAGGATACTCATAACTCATGGTGAATTTTTGAGTTATACAGACGGGTTCCTTAATACCATTTCGCAAAACACTTACCTTATCTTTGAACTGCTATGAACGCTTATACTGTGATAAAAATTAAGTGAGATAGTAGATGCAAGGTGGAGGGGACAGGTTTAAAAAATGTATTTTTCATGGAAGAAAAATACAAGTGTATATGGATATACTTGCAGCCGTTTTTTAAACCTGTCCCCTCCACCTTGCATCTACTATCTCACTTAATTTTTCACCCCACTGGAGACTGCAGCATACTTTAAACATTGCGGACTTATCGCACAATACATTTAGCTGTTTACTATATTGCTATTAATATACATTCTTGTTTGGACAGTAAACAGTATGAAAGCCCAAAGTTTTGTTATGTTATTTTATAATACAAGGCATCCAAATTCATGAGCAAAAAAAACCGCCTATCAAGCGAGTAGGCGGTTTTTTAACTAGTTATAATTTGTTTTATTTTTTCTTATCTTCTTTTAAGAAGCCATAGCGTCGCTCATACAGTTCTGTATGAACTTCTTTGGCTGCTTCAACCATATGCTTATATGGAATATCCACTACATTTACCATGCCGGTATTGTAGTTTTCACCGTCATAGGCACGCCCTGAAATAGGTCCGTCCATGTACTGGAACATATGCACACCAACAAAATACGGGTTGTCGATGATCGTTTCCATATAGCGCTTCATCATATAGCCGCGATCTTTTTGATCTGCCGCAATGATTATTCCAGGATGCACATGTCCGGCATCATCAGAGCCGAAGCTAAACTCACCAATTAAGCTTGGTGCGTCCACCTTTTCTAGAATATCCCATTCGCTAGGCACGATGCCTTCTTCATACAAGTTATATGTGATCACGTCGCTATTTTCGGCTGCCGCTTTCACGATTTCATCAGGCATACCCCAAACAGGTAAACGCGATCCCAAATACAAGTGGTTAGGAAGTACTTCTTTAAGTGCACTATTTACCGTGCCAAAGTACTGCACACCATACGCATACAACAAATCAGAGTAATCCTGTTTTTGTGCCTCAGTATTAAAGCTAGAGTCTGCACCTTTAGCAAAGGCTTCCCAAGAGGCGTAGTCCTTACCCCATGCCTTATTCAACTTTTTGATCGACTTATATTTGTCTTTCAGTATTTTGGTGAACGCCGCTTTCGCCGGTACTTTGTCGGCGTCTTCTTTTAAGGTGTTATAGACAATACCATAGTAAAGCTCGTCACTGCCGCCGCGACCAAAGCTCTGCTCATTATCCATAAAGATACCCATACACCACGGTGTATTATTAATTTGCCCCGCTACGTGCTCGGCAGCAGCGACCGCTCTTTCACGGAATTTGGGGTCGTAGGCATCAGGTACACCATGCCAAAAGTCAAAACCCGAACTCAAAGTACCAAATTCACCAATAATGTCAGCAAATGCAACAAAAGGAATTTGGTTGTTACCGTAATACTGCTCCTGAGACCAATTACCAAGGGAGGTGTAACCCCAATCTAGCATACGTCTCAAAGTCACCGCTCGCCATGTGTCTAAATACGATTCTTTGTAGGTTTCACCATAGCGACGTTCTAAATTTGCACTATAAAAGCTAAATGTTTCGCCATGCTTTTGTGGCCCACTCTGCGCTTCACGACGATAACCGAAGTGATTACCTAGCGGATCATCGTAATCAGGTAACCACTCGAATAAGTTTGCGCGAGTTTCATTAACAACCTTTCTGGTGTAAAGCGCTTCGTCAGCCACTCTATTTAAGGGCTGATCGTCTTCAGCAACGGTATCGTCTGCACTGCGCTTGGGAATATACTTATCATCAAAGTCATAGCCGGTCATTGTAGACGAGTTAGACAAACGAATAATGTCTATACCTGTAGAAAAATACAGATAGCCTTCTGGGTCGATCAGCGCCCATTTACCACCCACTTTTTGGGTACGGAAAAAACCAGTCGCTTCAAATCGAGGGCCATCTTTCCAACCGTGAAACTTGGAACGATCCGCCATTTTTTGACCGGTTAACGTTGCCATTTCATCAGCTACGATTTGCGCGAGGTGCTCGTCATTTTTAACTTTGTCTTCGTAGTCAACTTTTGCATTTTGTCCGTATTTGTCCAACAAGCCAACTAAGAAATTTTCATCCATGTCTGGATTAGGTCGCAAACGCACATTGTCTATTTTAATTTGTCTGTCACTTACCAATCCAACGGCATTAAAAGATATTTGCGTGATGCCGCTCAAATCGAGACGCTTTTTGCCCCAAAAAGAGTAATATTGATGGTCACCTGACTCCCAAGTGACAGGGTTTGAGCGAAAACCAGAGGCAAAGTTAAACTCTGTTTGCGTTGCCCAAGGCGGATCAACTTGGTCATGTCCATCCATTTTTGCATAAACAGTTTTGGTCTCACCCGCACCAACGGCAATACCTCGTGTATAAAAATCACCGTTTTTATCACCCATGGTGAGGTCGATTTGCACTGATTCTGTTCCCGTATTGGTAACATCATATGCAAAGTGGAAATCTTTGTATGCCGACCAATCAAATGGCGTTTCAGGTCGAATAGCCATTGCAGAGGAATTATTTTCTTTAGTTTTGAAGTATACCGTAAGTGAACGCTTACCACTGATAGGAGATTTTTTGTCCAACCCTATTTTTGCGTTGTTGCTAATAATTTCAGAGGGGACACGTCGCGATTCAAAATCGAACAGCATGATTTCGCCATCCAACTTTTTAGCGGTTGGCAAAGACACATTGTGTTTAAAGTCACTGCTACTGTCTGCTGCATGTGCAACATGTAAATGCGCACTTGAGAAAATAGCAGCCAAGGCAAGCGCAATATTGCGGCGAGAAAAATTAGGCATAAATCTTCCTTCATAGTGTTTGGGATGTGTTGCTGTAGGCGCATTCAAACAAATGCGACCACTACATCTGGTAAATTGTTAACAACTTTATCGACAGCATAATACAAATTCACAGCTATGAATCAACGGTTTTTGTTATGTTAATGCTAATAAAATATATACAAATATGAACTTTGTGGGTAATTTTCGGTTTTAGATTGAAACTAATTTTTGTAGTGAACATGCTTTCAGCGACTAGGTTTGCAATGCTTTGGCGCAAAGTCACAGTGTACGGTCGCGACTCCATTTTACGGAAAACGCTAGAATGAAAGCATTGGCAGCTCAAGGTTTGCGTTTGAAAATACTTTTTGTATTCTTACTTTAAAATCACACAATCTAATCATGTAGTTATGAAATACAGAGGAATTCATTGGACTTTAAAAAGATTTCTTACTCCGAACTAAATGCCAAAGCAAAGGAAATGTATAATTTCCAGAAGGCTTCAGCAAAGCTAGCGGATTATGGTTTTACTACAATGTGGCTCAATAACGACTGGCAAGGTGCGGACTTTATTGGTGTTCATATAGATGGCGTTACAAGTATCAGGGTTCAACTCAAAGGCCGCTTTTCCTTCAATCAGAAATATTGTGGGAAAGATATCTTCATTTGCTTTATCTCAGAAGACGACGTTTATCTCTACCCTCACGACGAAGTTTTAGACAAAATCGAACATCGTATTTCAGATAAAACATATATCAAAACTGGCGCATGGAGCGCTCCAAAACTTACAAAACAAAATAAGGAACTCCTTGCTAAATATAAATTGTAGAACTGTTGCAACTGCACACAACAAGTTATTTCAAACTTGGGTAACGGGGAGATCTCTATATAGGCCTCTGGTAACTGCGGCAATCGTGGTCCCGAAGGTTTCGATGGGATGAAACACGGGCTAGAAAAGCAGCCCGCTTGGATATTCTTTGCAATCGTTTCAATATTTGGATTATTAGGTGCAATCATGAAGCTTTGGGTCACAAGAAAGTAATACCTTTACTTTTTCTCGATAGTAACCCTGCCATTTACCGTTGATACCTCTACCGTCGCCGTGGGCTCGCCAATGGAAAATTCCAGCCAGCGGCGTGGTCCATATTTGGCTTTTTGCGGCTCAATGTCGTTTAGACGATTGCGTATTCTTCCGCCTGCATGACTCTCAATGTCGAAGCTTGCTTGAATGTTTTCATCAAAGCTCAAATCAATACTCCCCCCTACCGAACTGGCTTGTACATAAGCGCCGTCGCCCAAGGTTAAACGAGCATCCACCGAGCCATTGACGGTATTCATATTGATATCCATTGCTGAATTCACAATCAATTGCATATCACCATTGACCGTTTCAACGTTGACATCGGCGGCGGAGGTATCAAACTGAATATCACCGTTTACTGCTTCAACCCTGATTTTCTTGCCTGCGATATGTTCGATGTCAATATCACCATTTACCGTATCCACAACCAGATCACCCGAGAGCTTAGTCGCCGACACTTCGCCATTCACGGTTTCCAGATAAATCCTACCTTCAAGTTCACTTGCGCGAATATTCCCATTTATTACGTCGATGTTAGTTCCGCCCAAAATACCACTAACACCTACATCTGCGTTGGTAGTGCGGTAATGCACTCGCGATTTTTTGGGCACAAATATAGTCAGATCGTCGCCCTCATAGTGCCCGTAGTTCCAATGCTTTTTGTTCTTTTTTTCCACTTTAACGATAATTGAAATCGTCTTCCCATCTCTGGTGAACTGAAAATCTTTAGTGTTTTCACCTAGTTCACCTGAAACCTTGACTTGGTTTTTGTCCCACCCTTCAATAGTTGCCTCGCCCGATAGATGTTCTATTTTGACGATGCTATCTGGACTTGCATCCTTAATTTCGTCGATTTTTTTACCTGCCCATGCCTGGTTGACAGACAGCAATACCAATGAGCCAAGCACTAGTTTGCGTTTGTTGTTGCCAAACGGGCTAAAAAGGAAATGTAAATATCTCATAAGGCTTACCTCAGTATTAAATTTGTTGCCACGAGGGAGTATGCACGCGCTCAATTAGCTTAAGTTGTTGTTCGTAAACACTACGCAACATCGCCAATAGTGCCCGGTTATTAGGGTCGTTCTCCAAAGCTTGCTTGATGGCTTTAGCTGCGTCATCCAACTCACTCAATTGTTGTTGCCAATTACTTGTCGTTGCATCACTGTCTTCTAAACTCATCAGTAAAGTTTGTTTTTGTCGCTCAAACTGCATACTCATTTCTTCAGCAATAAACTCGTCGTTTTGTAAACTTCCGTGAAAACTGAAATAACCCACAATAATCACAATAAAAAAAGAAGCCGCAATACCAAAACTCTCGTACCAGACGCTTTGTCTTTTCGTGGGTTTGTGTTTAGCACTGCCTTCTGCCGCAATAGCGTATTCCACACCCAGCCATAGATCTCTCGCCGGTATTCTTTCTTTTGGCAGGGCTTGTAAAGCACTGTTTAAATCTGATTTTTTTTCAGCCATGTTCTATCGACTCCTCTACCAACTGCTTCGCACGGTGAAACTGCGCTTTACTGGTGCCTACTGCCATGCCCAGCATCTTGCCTATTTCTTCATGGCGGTAGCCTTCGATTGCGTGCAATACGAATACCCACCTTGCTCTTTCGGGTAGCTTAAAAATATGTTTTTCTAGGCTCGTAATATCTGGATCACACGCAATCGAGTCTGGTAAATCTGCTTCTGTTTCGATACTGAAGGCCTTTTGCCACCACGCTTTTTGTCTGCGTAAATACGAAATCGTCACATTTGCCGTCACACTGTATAACCACGTTGAAAACTGGCTTCGACGGTCATAGTTATCAAGTTTACGCCACAACTGAATAAACACCTCTTGAGCCGCATCTTCTGCATGAGATTTATCCGCACACAGCCGAAAGCACAAGGCATATACGCGTGGAATATGCCGTTCATATAGTGTTTTGAACGCTATGCGATCGCCTTTTTGCGCGGCTAAAATGATGCTTTCTTCATCATTTTCATACATGCCTTCTGAAACTGAAACTCTCGGACTTGCGGTCATTCACTCAGTGTTTTTGTTTTACTTGTTAGCTTAGTCGATAAGAAAACTCAATTGGTTTAAATGCTGAAAAAATTAAAATTAGCAGCAGATACATAACGTAGAAGCTCCCCTTTTTTCATCGCAAAATTTATTTTTCATGGACGAAAAATCAAAGCGTACATGGATGTACTCGCAGCGGTTTTACGATGAAAAAAGGGGAGCTTCTACGTTATGTATCTGCTGTGATTTAAAATTGCATTTACACCATAATGCATAGTATTTTACATATAATTTAATATTTTCATTTGTAAACTTATATGCGAAAAATTACTCGTTTAGATACTTCTTTTTCTTGTTCCATCGCATGGTTTACCGCTAAATCGTTGTTTATTTTAGCTTTATTCCTTATCCACAAACTTTATGCATCGGAACAATACAAGCCTGAAGATACTGAAATTTGGGAACCTGTTCCCAAAAAAGTGAATCCCTACCCCATTCCATCGGATGCAATAAGCTTGTTCAATGGAACAAATCTAGACAAATGGCGAGGACACAACGGTGAAGCAAAATGGCGCGTTAAAGGAGGTATTCTTACCATTGAGCCGAACACAACAGGTATTGCCACTAAAGAAAAGTTCTGCGACATGCAACTGCATATCGAGTGGCGGACGCCGCCTAAAAACTCAGAGCGCTCAGGGCAACGTCAAGGCAATAGCGGGATTTTCATTCAAGGCCGCTATGAACTGCAAATCCTTGATTCATATGACAACCCAACTTATGTAAATGGTCAAGCTGCATCTGTCTACAAACAAAGCGCGCCACTTGTGAATGCAAGCCTAGCGCCCATGCAATGGCAAAGCTACGATGTAATATTTAAAGCACCACGATTCGCAAACGATGGAGCACTGTTGGAGAAAGCAAGCATAACCGTTCTTCACAACGGCGTGCTAGTACAAAATAACTTTCAAATAGCGGGCAGAACACAGCACAAAGGCCCTCCATACTACGAAGCGCACAGTTGCGAGCCTATTTATATCCAAAACAAAAACATTGAATTGAGCTTTAGGAACATATGGGTAAGACATATTTAACAAGTTTACTGCTGTTGTGTGTTTCACAAGCATTTGCGAATGAGCAGGGAAAATCTGCATATGAGGCAAACTGCAAAGCATGTCACGCGCTAAACGAAATGACGGTTGGGCCGTCAATAAAAGAGATTCAATCGTTATATCCAAAAGAGAAGCAAGCTGAGTTTTTGAGCTGGACGAAGGTACCGGGGAAAAAACGCCAAGATGCCATTCAAATGCCCGCGATGTCTCATTTAGATGACGATAGCATTACAGATATATTTAACTACTTGCACAGTTTAAAGGCTGTGAAAAAGAAAAAATCCAACAAAAGACACAATTTCACATTCACGCCCCCACCACCCACTTACCCCTATTACAAACGCGCATATATGCCATTTGCCAGCCCCGCTGCCATCGCCATAGTGTTTTCTCCTGAGCTGGGTTTGAGTTGGGACGCGACGACTTGCAGGCTCAGATATATTTACCACAGCAAACAGTTTTTTCTGAGTGGCGAAAACAACAAAGACAAATTAAAAGATGACCTTGTTTATCAAGAGACAGCCGCGCATTTTTGGTCATTTTCTGAGGGCAATACGCTTGAATTTGTGGGTTACCGACTCGTAAATACACTTCCGCAATTTATCTACCAAATCGGTGAAGTGAACATTATTGAGTCGTACGCGCTCGGTGAAACGCCTCTTAGCATTACTCGCCAATTTACGTTATCTGGGCACGACAAGGCGGTCAGCCTCGATTTAAGCACCGCACCTCCATCGATTGATGGAGGCAAAGTAGAACTACGTGCATCTAAAGGCAAAATTGTAAAAAATAAATTAATACTTTCAAAAGAAGAGGCCAATGAGTTTGTGATAAACATGAGGGTAGTAAAATGACACAAATCAGCGACCAGACTTCTTTCAAGTTCATGACAAACACCGTGCCTATGCTCTCGTTATTTCGCACTTTGGTGCTTATATTTTTTGTTTTTAGCATAGCCGCTTATTCGACTATTTCTAATTCTAAAGATACGGAAGTGGCACAGGGTGAAGATACATGGGATGACTATTACACGTTTAAAAGTATCACTATTCCTCCAGAAGTTAATGCACAAATCGGGGGATTAACCGTATTAAAAAATGGAAACATCGCCGCTGCTTTTCATCGAGGCGAAGTACTCATCTACGATCCAAATGAAGACAAATGGCAAACATTTGCGCACGGCCTTCACGAACCACTCGGTTTGCATGAATTGGCCGACGGCTCTCTAATACTGGCAC
Organism: Agaribacter flavus; assembly: GCF_042646125.1. Taxonomy (NCBI): domain Bacteria; kingdom Pseudomonadati; phylum Pseudomonadota; class Gammaproteobacteria; order Alteromonadales; family Alteromonadaceae; genus Agaribacter; species Agaribacter flavus. The sequence goes on along the minus strand of NZ_JBHRSW010000010.1, from coordinate 52,315 downwards.
AAATGGCTGAGTTAACGCGCTTAGTCGACGAAGACAAAAATGGTCAAGCAGATTTCTATCAAACCATCAGCGATGACTTTGGTCTTTCTGGCAACTATCACGAATTTGCATTCGGGCCGGCAGTAGATAGCAAAGGCAACTATTACATCAGTTTAAATGTGGCTTCCAACTTTGCAGGCATATTCGAAAACATACGCGGTACTTTTAGTCCATTTGGGCCATCACGAGACACCATGACCGATTGGCGAAATGATGAATGGAAAAACACTTTGCGCCATACTGCAGGTCGAATGTTTTCGAAAGTACCGTATCGCGGTTGGGTACTAAAAATCACCCCTGAAGGAAAGGCAAGCCCCTTTGCCTCAGGATTTCGCTCACCAAATGGTTTATATGTTGATAAAAACGATAAATTGTGGGTAACAGACAACCAAGGTGACTGGCTTGGCACCAGTCCTTTATACCATGTACAAGAGGGGAAATTTTACGGTCATCCAGCATCGCTGGTATGGAACAAAGGCTGGGATCGAGATCCACTCGATGTGTCTGCCCACTCATTAAATCAGATGCGTACTCCACCGGCTGGACTTTTCCCACATGGAGAACTGGCAAACTCTCCTACACAAGCCATTGCCCCTCCCCAAAACAAATTATTTGGACTCCCCACGGATGAACTCATTATCGGTGATATGAATCAGCAACGTTTAATTCGGTTTTTACCCGATCAAGTCAATGGGGTGATGCAAGGGGCGGCGATTCCCTTTCTTGAAACAGCACAACTAGGCATAGGCAACAACCGTTTTGCCTTCGATCTTTCTGGAAACTTGTGGATCGGAAAAACGCACCTCGGTTGGGCAGGTGATGAAGGGATCAAATCTGTCGCGTGGAATAAAAAACCCTATCTATTTGTGAGTGATGTCACACTCACTAAAAATGGATTCAAAATTAGTTTTTCACTGCCACTAGATACCAAGCCAAGCATAGCAGCAGAGGCTCACACCTATCACTATCATGCAAAATACGGATCGCCTAAAGTCGACCATAGTGCGAATATTAAGGTCAATACCACTTTATCAGAAGACAGAAAAACAATGTGGATCAATTACCCACAATTAGCCTCAGGCTATGTTTACACCATGAACTTAAGGGGTGCGCAAACACAAGACTCGCAAGCACTACTGGGTAATATTATTCGATACACCGTTAATCAAATTCCGCAGAGCGACTAGGTGTTTATTGGTGCGATAAAAAACCGTCCATTGATCAGTGTTTTTAAACAAATAACTTGTCTATTATCTCTCTCGAACAATGAGTAAAACCTTCATGGTTCGAGGGCGTATTGAAGTGATGTTTACCTGTTTATTCCGTCATTTCAGATAGACACAACTTTTTACGCGCCCGATTTTTTAAGTTTCAACATTGGTCGTCCAAATCAGGCACTTGTTCCGTATCAAAATTACTACACTGGCAATGTACTTTTAGCTCAATAATTAAATTAAAATCATACGCTTAAGCTTTTTACCACCCTAATTTTTAGTTAAATACTGATCCTTTAGGTTTATAATGTTATATTATAACAAAACCAACCATCCTCTTATTAACTAAAAGAAAAACCAAGATGCACAAAATACTCAAGTGTGGTGCACTAGCACTCTTTATTTTATTCTCGTGGCAGCTTCACGCTGTGACCATTACTGGTATCATTACCGATACAAACGGCAAGCCTATTGAAAATGCTATCATTTCAGTAAAAGGGAATGCGCAACAAGCGAAAAGCGACAAAGATGGGAAATATCGCCTTGATGACATATTGCAAGGCCACATCCACCTCCATGTCTACTCTATTGACCACGTCCATGGAGACAAAGAGTTTGATGACGTTGGCGATGCATTAACCGCCAATTTCACACTCAAGCCATCCAGCATAGAAAATATCGTCGTTACCGCGAATGCAATAGAGTCTTCAGTATTAGAATCTGTTACGCCTGTCAGCGTATTGGCTGGTGACGAATTACGCAAACGTCAATCGCCGACCATAGGAGACACGCTCAGCAAAACACCCGGTATCCATAGCACTTATTTTGGCTCAGTGGCTGCCAACCCAGTAGTGAGAGGTAACGATGGTCCTCGAGTAAAAATCACACAAAACGGACTAGATGTTTCCGATGCATCCAGAGTCGGTGCTGATCACAATATTGGCGCAGAGGCCGCTAACGCGAGCCAAATTGAAGTACTCAGAGGTCCTGCAACCTTACAATATGGTAGTGGTGCGATTGGCGGCATGGTAAACATTGTTGACAACAGAATTCCATCCACTTTAACAGATGGTGTCTCGGGTGCTGCAGAGTTACGTCATGATACGGCAAGCGACGAAAAATTCGCTGGAGCCAATATCAGTGCAAGTACAGATAAGCTGGCTTTTTATCTCGATGCGATGAGCAGAGAAACCAGCGATGTGGAAATTCCGGGGTTTGCCGAAAGGGAGCCCGATGAAGGTGAAGAACCAGGAATTTTAGAGAGCAGTTCTATCGATACAGAAAACCTCACCGCAGGTATCTCTTACATTGGCGACCAAGGTTTTATAGGCTTTTCAGTGCAACAGCTTGACAACTTTTATGGTGTACCCGGACATGGTCATGGCCATGAGGAAGAAGGCCATGATGACGAACACACAGAAAACGAAGAGGGTCACGACGAGGACAGCCACGAAGAAGAGGGACTTGACGAAGAGAGTGTTTTTCTGGATGTAGACAATCGTCGATATCAACTTGCTGGTGAGTTGCTTACGCCATTCAAAGGCATAAACAATATAAAACTTAACGCTGGCTACACTGATTATGAACATGTTGAGCTTGAAGGTGAAGAGATTGGAACACGGTTTGCCAACGAGACTAGTGAGATACGCATTACAACCGAACACGACAGCATTTCAGGCTGGCACGGCGTCTTTGGTATCCACGCTGTCAATTCAAAATTTGAAGCGGTGGGTGAAGAAGCGTTCACCCCATCCAATAACACTGACACGCTTGCACTCTTTATTGTGGAAGAAAAGAAGTTTGATGATTTAACCGTACAGTTGGGTGGGCGCTTGGAGCGCAACAAATTATCAGCAGATACTTTCTTTGCCCCTCTTCATTCGGAAGAAGAACACGAGGAAGACGAACATGGCGAAGAGCATGGAGAGGAAGAAGAGCATCACGAAGATGAACTAAGTGAAGTAGCTTTTCCAGATATGGACTACACCAGTCTGAGCTTATCTGGGGGCGTCAACTGGGCCTATTCTGATGAATATTCTATTGCATTAAATTACTCTCGTTCCGAACGCGCACCAAGTCAGCAGGAACTGTTCTCAGCGGGCGTGCACCTTGCTACCAGTACCTTTGATTTAGGTGCATTTTTTACCACCAACGACGAAGGCGAGATCGAGCTAAGCGGAAGTGAAATTAACGAAGAAGTCGCAAATAACCTCGATATCACTTGGCGAAAGTACTCAGGCGATTGGGGATTCACTGTGTCGGCTTTTTACAACAGTATTGACGACTACTTATACCAGCTAGACAGCGGTTTTGAGTTCGAAGATAGTCATGATGAAGGGCACGATGAAGACGAAGGCCATAACGAAGAGGAAGGCATGCATGACGATGACGACGAAGGCATGCACGATGACGAAGACGAGCATGGTCATGAAGACGAAGAAGGTTTTCCTATCCTAAACTTCCGTCAAGAAGACGCAACACTCTATGGCTTTGAAGCAGAAATGCATTATCAAGTGAATGACATTTGGTTTGTTCAAGCTTACGCCGATTACATTCGTGCAAAAGTAGATAATGGCGATTTACCGCGAATCCCGCCATTAAGAATTGGGGGTGAGCTTAGTTTTGAGTATGAAGGCTGGCAAGGTGATTTCGGCGTAGTCTGGTACGATGATCAAACTAAAGTTGCTAACTTTGAATCTCCAACCGATGGATACACACTTTTTGAAGCGGGCGTAAATTACACTTGGTATACACAAAATGTGGATTGGATTTTCTTTGCTCGCGGCAAAAACTTAAGTGACGAAGAAGCGCGAGTGCATACGTCATTTCTAGTCAATGATGCACCGTTACCAGGCAGAAGCTTTACGCTTGGTGTAAGAGCTAAATTCTAAATAAAAGCTGACTTTGAGCGTCTTCTATACGGCGCTCAATGTCAAACCCCTAGGAGCTATCCGCCGTTTTTTAGTAAAGAAAGTCAGCAACTTTCACTTCACATATGCAACAAATTAAGCGCTTAATAAAACACATTCATTTATTGCGCATTCCTAGGCTATCCTTTTCACCAGCACAATGTAAACTATATGTGAATATTTAGCATTACACTTTTCATATTGTTAATTATTTGTTAACTCAACTAGTCGATTACAAATCAAATCGACGTGTATAGACAAGGAACTTTATTAGCAATGAACACCGTTGAAATTCTATTGTTTTCTATCGCCGTAATCGGTGTCATCAGTTTGGGGGTCTGGAAAAGCAGACAACATGCAGAAGAAACCGGCAGTGCAGCAAGCAGTTATTTTTTAGCTGGTCGTGGGCTATCTTGGTATCTGGTTGGCTTTTCTTTGATTGCTGCCAATATATCTACAGAACAATTTGTAGGTATGTCGGGAAAAGCCGCAGACTGGCTAGGCATGGCAATCGCCTCCTACGAATGGATGGCCGCTATCACACTCATCTTTGTAGCCTTTGTTCTGCTACCAAAATTCTTGAAAGTCGGCATTTATACCGCACCAGAATTTCTTGAATATCGCTATGGCGGATTTGCGCGCACCGTAATGGCGTTGGCAACCTTACTGATTTTGGTTGGCGTGCCCACCGCGTCCGTGATCTACTCGGGTGCCAAGGTGATTTCTGGCTACTACCCCGATGTATTTATACTAGGCAATTTAACGGCTGCGTGTTGGTTGATTGCATTTTTGGCTGCGGGATACGTATTTGTAGGTGGCTTAAAAGCCTGTGCTTGGACTGACTTAGTATGGGGTGCGGCACTCATCATCGCGGGAGCCATCGTTGCTTACCTTGCTTTCCAAGCACTCGGTGGTGCTGATCCAGCGTCGTTGGTAAAAACAGCAACCTTAAAAGATGTGACTACCGAACAACTGGCTGATGCAGGCGCATGGGAGCGCTTTCAACTGCTCAACGGTGGCTCAGCAGAAGAAGGAGGCAAGCTACACATGGTGCGCCCCTTAAGCGATGCAGAAATACCTTGGTCAGCACTTATTGTCGGGCTTTGGATACCCAATCTTTTTTATTGGGGTTTTAATCAATACATTATCCAACGAACGCTTGGTTCGAAATCCTTGGCTGAAGGCCAAATGGGTATTGTCTTTGCAGCATTTTTAAAGCTCCTGATCCCCTTTGTCGTTGTCATTCCGGGGATTTTGGCATTTAATTTATACTACGAGCAAATGGCCTTATCATCAGGTGATGGCTACGACTTTGATGGAGCGTTCCCCGTGTTATTGCGCAACCTCATCAAACCTTATCCTTGGATTAGCTGGTTTGTGCTCGCAGCTATCTTTGGTGCCATCGTTAGCTCTTTGGCGTCCATGCTTAATTCAGCCTCCACTATTGCGACTATGGATGTCGTTAGAAAAATTAAGTCTGATATACCAGACGAAAAACTCCCCTTCTGGGGACGTGGTTTCGTTGTTTTGTTTGTTATTATTTCAGCATCAATCGCACCCACACTAGCGCATCCAAGTTTTGGCGGTATATTTACTTTTATTCAGGAATTTCAAGGGTTTATTAGTTCTGGCATCATCGCCATTTTCTTATTTGGTATGTTAGTCCCGCGCGCACCCAAATTTCTTGGTTGGAGCGGCATCATTCTGAACGCGGTGTTATACGGCTTACTGAAGTGGTGGTTGGGTGACATTATCGTTGATGCAGGGCTTTGGTTTGCCGATGACATTTCATTCTTAGATAGAATGGCGATATGCTTAGTCGTCGTATGCGCATACAGTGCAGTAATGACAGCTTGGAAACCGCTACAGGAACCAGTTGTATTACCAGAGAACAAAGACATCGACTTGCGCTCTTCGCCAAAAGCCAAAATGCTGGGAATGGGCGTAGTGGTCTTAACGATTATTCTATATATTGTATTTTGGTAGTTAATAGGAGTGAGCGACATTTTAGCGCTTGCAACAAAATAGTAAATTGAAACATCTACAAAAAAGCCCTCGGTGTGAATCACGAGGGCTTTTTTACATCTACGCTAGCAGCACTTTTTTACACTCTTTTTTACGCATTAAGTAACCGGATGTGATGCTCTCTCACCAGATCACTTCGACAGCAATACTCGCTTCTCCACCTGCTTCGGATATAACTTTGATCTCGTAAGTACCTACTTTTTCACCCACGACAATACCTAAAGCTCGGCCTAAGTATGTTTTGACAGAATCCGCTTGGTAATCTTGCACACTGTTAACCCAACCATTATCGACACCCAGTAGACGTAAACCATCTGGCACAATAAATGTGAGCGTTGACTCTTGATGACTGACTGGATTTCCGTCTTTATCGCTTAATTGCACTTCAATATGTGAGACCGTTTTTTCGTCAATAGTAATCGCAGTTTTATCTGTATCCACAAGCAGAGTAGTCGGCGCCATTGCAGTCACGACAGAGTTACTTACACCGCAATCTCCTTTTGCCTCAAGCTTTCCGCTTGTAAAGGGTACCGACCACTTATACACGCGGTCTGGATGATCTGCTAAATTTTGCTTGCCATAGGAAGTGCCGTTAAGGAAGAGCTCAAGTGAGTCACAATTACTATACGCTTCAACAACCGTCGATTCACCGTCCTTGTAATTCCAATGGCCTTGCACATCATGCCAGTACCACACCCGCTTTTCCCAACTACCCGGCTCTTTTTCTACGACCTTGCCATCTTTGTCTAGCGTGTATACTGACTTATCAAGTGCTTGCGTAGTCAAATACACATTTGGTTCGTCATTCCATAGTGATTTAAACATATGGAAAGAAGGCTTTTTAAATCCAGCCAGATCCAACATTCCGCTTGCCACACCTTTGCGCGGCCAGCCGCCATGCGCCTCACCCAAATAATCAATCCCTGTCCACAAAAACGTACCGGCAATAAATTCACGATCCAATACGGCTTTCCACTCGTGCCATTGCACTACATTTTCCGTACCCATTATCATCTTCTCAGGAAATAAGCGTCGACCGTAGTCGTAAATGACGCGTCGATAGCTGTATCCAACAATATCGAGTGCATCGGTATAACCTGAAATATGACTTACCGAAGGCAGTATCATATTTGCCACGACAGGTCGGGTGGTATCGAGTTCCTTTACCCAAGCAGATAGTTTTTGTGCGGTCTTCGCTAGTACATATTCGCCTTCTTCACTGGTCTCAAATCGCTGCTTGATCTCTTCCGGACTAATAAAGGGCGGATTGAAAAAGTAGTTGCCCCCCGCATTCATATCAAAATAACCCGTGGCAGCGGCATACCGTGGATAAGTCCACTCTATTTCGTTACCAATACTCCACATAATAAGAGAAGGATGGTTGCGATCACGCATAACCGCAGCTTTTAAGTCCTTTTCAGCGTGAGTCTGAAACCAGTCTGCATACCCTCTACTGATGTAATCATCGTGTCTTTCTTGCTGATTTAAGCGTTTGTCTTTGGGGTAATCCCATTCGTCAAAAATCTCTGCTTGAACCAGCAATCCAAGCTCGTCGCATAGTGCCATCAGCTCTCGTGAAGCCGGATTGTGCGCCATCCTAATGGCATTCACGCCTGCTTCTTTTAAGGTAAGTAATCGGCGGCGCCAGACATCTTCAGGCACAGCAGCACCCACAAGGCCAGCTTCGTGGTGAATGTTTACACCTTTAATTAGGGTATGTTCACCGTTTAGGTAAAAACCACTGTCAGGCTTATATTCGATGGTTCTGAAGCCAAGTGGCGTAGTAATTTTATCTACCGTTTGGCCGTCACTCAGTAATTCGGTGACAACTGAATATAGGTATGGTGACGCTATTCCCCATAACTCAGGTGAGTCTATCCTTAAGTTTTGTGTAAATTCCGCTTCACCTCGCGCTGGCACCGAAACAGCCTCTTCGTGTTTTGCTACTTCTTCGCCCTTTGCGTTTAGTACACGCGTTCTCAACAATGTAGTGTTTTCGGCGTCTTCACGATTGTGTAAAGTAACCGTGAGTTCAGCAAGCCCTGCTTCAGCAGAAATGTTTGGTGTAGTTAGATATGTTCCCCAAACTGGAATGTGTAGCTTTGGCTTTTGATACAAGTGGACGTTTCGGTAGATCCCCGAGCCGGGGTACCAACGCGAATCAATATAGCGCGTTCTATCCACTCTAACGGCAATGATGTTGTCTTCGCCTACGGGGTTTAAATATGCAGTTAAATCCAGAGTAAAAGGGGTATATCCATTGACTTCCCCACCAATTTTTTTGCCGTTAATGTAAACGCTCGAATGATTGTATATTCCGTCAAAATTAATAAAAGTCAGTGTATCATTAGCATCTGACGTACTTTTGAAACGCTTTCTATACCAGCCTAAACCACCGGGCAAATACGCTGTTGCACCATCCCACTTTTCGTCAAACGGATGTGCCACTGACCAATCGTGAGGTAATCTCACATTTTGCCAAGCACTATCGTCAAAATCGGCAGCGACAAAATCTTTGCTGTCCCCCTCAAAAAATAGCCATCCTTCGTTAAAGTTTTGGGGGCCTAATGATCTATCTGTGCGTGAAGTCTCCTCAGCTGTATGATGACTGATCTGTTCTGGTGCCTCTGAACAAGCAAAAAGCACTAAACTGAGCGCGAAGAAAAAAAATAAATGTTTCATGTTGTACCGTTTGAAGTAATAAACAACTAATATTGGCTATGCTATCTATATTGTTGATATACAAAAGCTAAAAGGCGTGAAAATAACCCTGTTGTTGTATTCCGACAGACATAGAGACCACGTTAAAAGTATTAAGTATGAGAGTTGTTAAATCTATGTCAATACTTATGTAAGCTAACGCTCCCGAGTTCAGTTAATTTACAGTGAGATACTTAAGGGCTATGCTTAAATCAAAAGAATAATGTTAGGAATAGCACCATTAGCAAAACGCAAAAAATCGTTCCAATATTTTCAGGTGGTGGCACACGTTTGCCTGCGCATATTGGCATTTTGCAGGCATTACACGACTTAGATATTTCATTCGACACTATAGTCGGAATATCTGGCGGTTCGATTGTATCCGCGCTCTACGCCAATAACATGCCCCTAAAACAAATCTTGCAACTGGCTACCGTAACAAATTTTGGTCAATTTAAAGAGTTTTCGTTTTGGCGTTTGTTGACCAAAGGTGGGTTCTCGTCAGGTAAAAAATTTGAAGTGTGGATTGACAAACAGCTCGGTTCAAAAACCTTTGAAGAATTGGATGCGGCCTTACATATTATTGCCACCGATTTGAATGGTGGTGGTCCAGTAATATTTAACAAACACACCTCACCAAAACTAAAAGTATCCAAAGCGGTCAGGTACTCTATGTCTATCCCTCTGATTTTTAGTTCAAGTGTATATAAAGATCATCTATTAGTAGACGGCGCCATATTATCAGAAGACGCCCTCTTCAATGATTGGCAAGGGGATGGCACACCCAATGTGTGTTTTCGACTTTGTAGTAACCAAAAGCCCCCGCCGTTAAACACGAATAGACGTTTTATCTTGCCGCAATATATACAAATGTTGATACGTACCTTCATGAACGCTTTAGCACGCGAATATGTACATGCAAACTTTTGGCACAATACAATAGTCGTAGATACAGGCGCGACATCACCCGTAGACTTTGCAATGTCACCAGGGCAAAAAGAAGCACTGTACGATATCGGTTACAACACGGTAAAAGAATACTTACCCATCAAACTAGCGAAAATTAAGCGAGAGAATTAATATCCGTTTTTAGCGGTCTACCCCAATAGTAAAAAGAGTAACAGAGCCTAAGTATGTCAAGCACACAGATATTTTTTGATACCGCAGTTGGCACAGCGATGTGGATAGGACGAAATATTACTTTCGAAGTGCCGTGGTCACAAAATTATTTTTGGGGCTTAACCCTACTCTCTTTGGTTGTCTGGTTGCTAGAAATCACTTTCCCTTGGCGAAAACATCAACGCAGATTTAGGCACGATTTTTGGTTGGATGCCTTTTATATGTATTTTAATTTCTTTATTTTTAGCATAGTAATATCCGGTGTCTATGCGGTACTAGCATTCAAGTTTTCACAAGCCAATATAGATATGCAATCACTGACATTGATTGATATACAAGACTGGCCACTAGCTATTCAGCTCTTAGTGTTTTTTGTGTTATTGGATTTTTTACAATGGCTTACCCACCTTAGCCTACACCGCATTAACCTGCTATGGCGTTTTCACCAAGTACACCACTCAATAAAAGAAATGGGCTTTGCTGGACATCTGCGCTATCACTGGATGGAAAATGTGTTGTATAAACCTTTAAAAACGCTAGGGATAATGTTGTTAGGCGGATTCGAGCCTGAACAGGCGTTTATTGTACACTTCTTCACTATAGCGATAGGCCATCTCAATCACGCCAATATCAAGCTGAGCTACGGTCCCTTCAAGTACCTACTTAACAACTCGATCATGCATTTGTACCACCACGCCTACGATTTACCTAAAAACAGACAATACGGTATGAATTTCGGTCTTACATTGAGTATATGGGACTATATTTTTGGCACCGCATACGTACCTGAAGATAGTGGTGATCTAAAGATCGGCTACAAAGGTGACGAAAAAATGCCAACTAGTTTTGCCAAACAACTGATACATGGGTTTTATAGTAAGTAATTGTAGACGATAGAAAATAGGTGCCGGTGAGATATGGGAATGGACTGACCATTGATGCTGAAACCTTAACTCTCAGATAAGATAGCCTAGACCATCTCATCAGGTTAAACAGTTTATTTGCTTAAGCGATACATTGTGTTTGTACATAATGTGAGAAGCGACCTGAAAAAAATTATCCACGTCATACATAAAGCAACGTATCAGTCTATTCATGTTATACCAGATCGGAGTGCTTGAGCTGACGAACCGCAATCACAGGCAATTTACTACAAAACTACAAAGTACCGACCCGCGACCTCCTTCTAAAAAAACATTTGTTTGTGAAGAAAACTTTCCCTATACTATAACGCAATTAATAATTATTCTCATTTCGCTTTTCGTTTTGTATACGAGATTGGAAAGAAACCCAATAGCCTGAAATCGGGAAAACAACAAGTTTTAATCTTTTTGCAGGAAATTACTTTGAAATTTACACTCACAAGCATTGCAAGCGCATTGATTCTTAGCAATACAGCCTTTGCCCAAACTCCAGATGCCTCAGGTGAGCTTGAAAGACTCACTATCACCGGACAATACTTATCAAGTAATGAATCCAATTCCATAAAAACGCCTACTCCGGTGATTGATGTACCACAGAGCTTATCCATTATTTCTGCAGACGAAATCTCCCGTCGCGGGATCAGAAGCATTGGCCAAATTATTGATTACACGCCTGGCGTCAATACTACCCAAGGCGAAGGTCACAGAGATGCGGTGGTCTTTCGTGGTGTGCGTTCTACCGCCGACTTCTTTATTGACGGTAATCGTGACGACGTTCAATACTATCGCGCGCTCTACAATATTGAGCAGGTAGAAATTTTACGTGGACCCAACGCCTTACTTTTTGGCCGCGGTGGCACTGGCGGTGTGCTTAATCGCGTATCGAAAAAAGCACAGATAGACGAAGAATTTGGTGCATCTAAAGCGCATTTGAATACATTTGGCGGCTTTGGCGGAGAAATAGATACAAATTTCAGTACAGGCAATCGTTCAGCTGTCCGTATTAATGGCATGTATGAGAGTCTAGACAACCATAGAGATTTTTTTGATGGTGAACGATTGGGTATAAATCCGACCGCTCGTATCGAATTGAGTGATAAATCTTTGTTGGATCTTTCCTACGAGTACATCAACCATGAGCGCTTTATTGACAGAGGTATACCCACATTAGACGGCAGACCAGCCGAAAGCTTAAAAAACATTGTGTTTGCGGATCCAGAAAACAACTTTACTGAATTAGAAGCGCATGTATTTAGAGCAAATTTGCAGCACCAATTTAGCGACAACGTAAAAGGCAACTTTAGCGCTTATTACGGTGACTTTGACAAAGTTTATTCTAACTTTTACGCATCAGCCTACAACACAAACGAAAATTATGTAGAGCTCGACGGTTATATCGATACCACAGTACGCGACAACTTTATTCTGAGCGGAAACTTAATTAGTGAATTTGCGACCGGTGGCATCGAACACACCCTAATTGTCGGCAGTGAGTTTATTCAAACAAATTCGGATCAAAATCGCTTTAACTCTGAGTTTAGCTCAACGGACAATGACAAAGAAACGTTTACCCTTGAACGTCCACTCAATTTTAGTGGTTTTAGTGGTGTAAACTTTGCTGGACAAACCATCACTACCGCTTTTTCGGATCTAAATGATGACACCCGTGTTGATTTAGACGTGTATTCGTTTTATATCCAAGACGAAATTGCCCTAAGCGAACATCTGGATTTAATTGTGGGTGGTCGTTTCGACAGTTTTGATATTAAAGTATTTAATGCAGATCCTGAAAAATTAGAGACTCGCTCAAGAAAAGACCAAGAATTTTCTCCAAGGGCTGGACTGGTATACAAACCTGTCGAAAACATCTCATTTTATGCGAGCTACAGTGAATCGTTTTTGCCACGCAGTGGCGAACAGTTTACTGACATTAATGGTGACGACGATAAGCTCGATCCCGATACCTACTCCAATCGTGAGGTCGGCGTAAAATGGGATTTTGCTGATAGTTTAAGTTTAACAGCCGCTGTATTTGAAAACGAACAAAGCTCGCCGCAGGTAGCAGACAATGACCCTGCAACCCTGGATGTTGTGGATTCTGAAATCGAAGGTTTTGAGTTACAGCTCAGTGGTCAACTAAATGACACTTGGTATTTTAATGCGAATTATAGCTATCTTGATGGTGAAATAGTGGATAGAACAGGGCCTACTGGCAAAACACCTAGAGAGTTACCAGAAAACACGTTCTCAATTTGGACGAGTTACTGGATAAGTGACACCTTTGGGCTCAGCTTGGGTGCAAGTTATCAAGATCAAAGCTTTGTCAATACGAGTAACTCGGCAGTGCTACCAAGCTATACTCGTTTTGACGCAGCCGCATATTACGACCTAAACGAAGACTTGCGCCTTCAAGTGAATATTGAAAATCTTAGTGACAAGTTATACTTCCCAAATTCCCATTCAACTCATCAGGTTACAGTGGGCGCCCCCATAAATGCGACATTTAGTATTATTGGCGCGTTTTAAGGGATTGAACTTTTAGGGGCTGTTGACTCCAGTTATTCTGTGGCACTTAAGTTCTTTAAGTGCCAACTTGCCTTTTGCCCGCCTAACACTTTAGCATTGACCTACGAACTACAATCAGGATAAGGTGTAAGGGATTGACAGGGTACAGTGGCTTCTTCAACCAGGCCTAACTTTCAGGCTGTACAGCAAATTTAGTTTTAAACGCTTATTAAGAACAGGATTATGTCGGTAGTAGGTAACGATAATCGATTTTGGGCTACCCTGATCCAATCGCATGATGATTCCCTGAGAGAGTTTTTAAACAGGCGCAATCAAAATGCTGCGGACGTGGGTGACATCATTCAAGAGACATACATGCGGGTTGTAAAAATTCCCCCACAAAGTGTGAATAATCCTCAGGCATACTTATTCAAAACCGCGGCTAACCTTTCGATCAATAATTACAAAAAAGTTTGTAGTGATGAGAACAACAAAAAAAATATTGCATCGAAACCTAGTACATCGACGCAATACAATACCGTCACATCCACCACACCCGAATTAGAATTAGAAGCGCAGCGAAAAAGGGAATTGATGCTGGAAGCCTTAAAAGGCTTACCTCAAAATTGTAGAGCGGCGTTTATTCTTCACCGATTTTATCCGGACACGTATTTAGATATAGCTAAAAAACTCAACGTATCGGTGAGTATGGTAGAAAAATACATCGCGCAAGCAGTTTTACACTGCAAGCAGAGCATGGAGCAGAATTAGTATTTTTGTTTAAACACTTATGAATAACATTTACACACAACGAACACAGTACACAGAAATTACGCAAGCGGAAGCAAGTGAATGGTTTGCTCGCCTAAAAAACGAGTACAAAGATCCACTGGTTCAGGTGGAATTTGATCAATGGATAAATGCGTCTGAGAGTCATCGACAAGCCTACGAAGATGTAAAACAGGTTTATAATGATTTTGGCCTAGTAAAAGATGAGGTATTCAATGATGTCGCTGATCTCATTGACCCTAATTTAATATCAGCAAACACACACGAGCAATCAAAGCAAAGCGTGTCAACTTGGTATAACAATATGAAGTACGGTATGGCTGCTTCAATCACCCTTGTGATATGCACTTTGCTATTTGTTTTTACAAAAACAAGCCCAGATCCTATTAGCTATGCCACGACAACCGGCGAGTTAAATTATTTTGCCTTGGAGGACGGATCTAAAGTCAACCTAAACACAAACACGCAGATTTCTGTAGACTATTCTGCAGAGCGACGAGACATTACCTTAACGAGCGGTGAAATACACATTGGTGTCTCGCCTGACAAAGCTCGCCCGATGATGATAGATACGGGTGACGTAATGATTAAAGTCGTTGGCACTGAATTTAACGTCAGTAAATTGGGTAAGCAGGTTAGTGTTTCGGTTGTAGAAGGCGTTGTGGAGCTACTATATACGAAGCCTTCGGTGCCAAATAATGCGCCTATACGGTTAATTGCCAATCAAAGTATATCTTACTCAAGCGAATCTGGTTTTAGTCAAATTATTGAAAATAGTTCATTGATTTCTACGTGGAAAGAAGGCTTTTTACTCTACGATGCAGACGCATTGGCTCAAGTTGTTGACGATATCAATCGTTACAGCACCAAAAAAGTACTGATTGCAGACCCAGCAATGCGAGATTTTCAAGTGAGTGGCATTATTCAGCTCGATAATATGGATACTATCGCCGATACTTTAGAAACCTTGCTACCTGTTGACGCGACCGAAAATAACAAAGGACAGGTGCTTTTATATAGGCGCTTTTGAATATGAGGCGCCTTTGCAGCTCGCTTATTCTTCTCTATGTTTCAATAAATATGCAGTGGGTTAACGCCAAGCAAAGCGAACCTGAAAAGGCTGAAACTAAATTAGAGCTTAACCTAGAAGAACAGTCGCTAACGCAGGCGTTGATACAATTAGGTCAACAAGCGAATTTAACGATTCTTTTTTCTACTCAGGACACCTCGCAATTTTCAGCGCCGAGTATACAAGGCAAATATACACTAGAAAGTATTTTACAATCTTTACTCGTCAATTCGAGCCTTCACTACACCTTTGTTGAACGAGACATCATTGCGATTGGCCGACAGAGTGAATTGCCACTTTCAACAGCCAGCAGCGAGTCATCCACCAACAATTTACCATTACAAACTCGCACCACCACCGCTCGTGAAGAAAGCCTTAGTAGAGAGCAAAAATTAGATAGTGGAAACGCCACCTTAGCGCAAAGCATCATTCAAGGAAGAGGAGACAGTATCGAGAGAATTGTTATCACCGGCTCTAAACTTAAACGCAGCGGCAAAAGTACCAATGTGCCAGTTACACTGGTAAATGACGCCTACTTAAGTATTAACTCGCCTAATAGCCTAGCAAGCACCTTACTCACACTTCCCGCCCTATCGCCCAGTGGCTTTTCAGGCGTGAATACACAAAGTCAAACATCAGGTGGAGCTGGGTTAGAGTTTCTCAATTTGCGAGGTTTAGGCACAGATAGAACCCTTGTACTCGTCAACGGCAAGCGACATGTAGGTGCTCGCAGAGGTAGCCCCGCAGTTGATATCAATAGTATTCCCGAGCAGCTGATCGAGCGCATTGAAATTAGTACTGGCGGTGCTTCAGCGGTATATGGCGCAGATGCTGTTGCCGGCGTAGTAAATATTATTCTAAAAGACAAACTTGACGGGCAACAAATTGAAATAATGGCCTCCAGTTCGTCCCGAAAAGATGCTCACCAGAGCAAAGTATCCTTTTTAAAAGGTGACGCGTTCTTTAACAACAAACTCCACGCGACAATTAGCGCAAGCTATGAAAAATCCGACGGCCTCAGTGCCCAAGACAGGAGCTTTACCAACGATGGTCTCAATTTTATTCGCAATCCAGCTAGCGCAGAGCAGAATGATGCCGCGCCAACATTAATTCATCGCTCAGATATTCGCTTTAACACGCATGCCGTTACCGGTTCATTTGAAATCGGCGACCAGCTATTTATATTTAGCGAAGACGGACAATCATTCAGACCCTTTGACTTTGGTGAAATAGGAAAACAAGGTGATCGTCAAATTGGCGGAGACGGCGTGTTATTCAGCCAATATGACAATTTGAGGCTGCCAATAGAACGACACCTTGTGACCAGTATGTTTGACTACGAGTTTGATTCAACTACCCGCATTTATGCTGATCTCAAGTACGCTTCTGTCAATGGGCAACAAGCATCACAACCCACATTTGATCCCCTAAACAGGGGCAATATCTCTTTGTCTTTAGACAACCCATTTATTTCGCCCAATCTTCGGCAACAACTCCTTACAGTGGCCGACTTTAGTCTTGATGACAAGTTGCTTGTAAACCGCGTTCATACCGAATTTGGCCGCCGGCAGTCACGTAATGATAGGCATACCTTCCAATCCAATATCGGTATGCAAGGGGAACTCAACAGCAATTGGCAGTATGAGATTTATGCAACTTTTGGTCGCAGCAAAGAAAATACACTTAGCCTGAATAGCCAAACTAATGCGCGCTTTTTTGACTCAATAGATGCCATTTTTGACGAACAGACAGGTGAAATTGTATGCCGTGATTTGCGGGCACGAATGAGTGGCTGTCAAGCACTCAATATTATTGGTATCAATCAAGCTTCTCGAGAAGCTATTGAGTATAGCCGAACTGATGTGAATTCCTCAGAAACACTGCGTCAAACGTCTGCAGGGTTAAGCTTGACCGGTGTCCTTGCAGAGCTACCTGCCGGTTCACTCAATCTTGCACTCGGAAGTGAATATCGCAAAGAGTTTAGTCGTCGAGATTCAAGCCAATTGCAAGCTTCAGGAGACTCTTTTTTGCCACCTGTGCCCTCAAACGAAGGCCAGTATGAAGTGTTCGAAGCGTATGCAGAAGCAAAATTACCCATTGTTTCAAATCAGCCATATATAAACAATCTAGCCTTAGAGGGCGCAGTCAGGCTTTCAAACTACAACACATCGGGTGGAAACACGACTTGGCATGGTATCCTAAACTATGCCCCCAAGGCGTCAAGCAGGTTTAGAATTACCCGTTCAAAGGCCGCCAGAGCGCCGAATATTGCCGAACTATTTGAAGCGCAAGACAGCGGATTTAGTAGTGTTACCGACCCCTGCAGCGAAGACTTTCGCGATGATACACTAACACGTCGCAATAATTGTGATGCATTGGGTTTACCCGCTAGCCTAGATGGAAGAAACAGCATATCTAAACAAATCATTTTTGAAGGCAATGCACAGTTAAAACCCGAAGAATCCGATACTTGGACAGCAGGCTTGGTTTATACCCCAGCAAAGTTTCCGAATCTATCTTTTACTGCCGATTACTGGCAAGTGGATATTACCCGATCGATTGACACCTTTTCACCGCAAACGATTGTAGACAGGTGTGTCGATGACAATACCCTCGTCGAAGAAAACGTGTTTTGCAGTTTTATAACTCGAGATGAAAACACGCAAGCTATATCGACAATTACTACCAAACAACTAAATATTGGTGAAATCAGCGCTCGCGGTGTCGATCTGGATTTACATTACAGTATTGATCTTGCGAGCAGCCTGTTGAGTTTACCGGGTCTGCTGCAAACGCGTGTTTTCGGTACGTATTTGGACAAACTACAAGAAAAGCCTGAGGATAGTGGCTCAACAAGCGAACCAAATTTAGCGGGGACCTTGGGTTACCCAAGATGGCAAGCCAACAGTCTTACTGAATACAAATACAAATCCCTGACGTTTGCTTGGCAAGCTCAATTCATCGGTTCGGCTTACATTGATCCGTTTTTAAAGGGAAGAGACGACAACTTTATCGACTTGCCGCATACTGGCACCAAGTTATTTCACGACTTTATGTTCAACTATGAGATAAACGATAGCCTTGACGTTCGATTGCTGATTAACAATGCTTTTGACAACATTCCGCCGCGAAGAGGCTTATTTATTAATCAGGGTCGCGGCTTATCTGGCATTTATCGAAACACCGGTGCACATTATTCTATCGGCCTCACTTACCGATCTTAGCAATATGCTTGGATTGGCAAAAAATTTAGTTTTTATTTCGCATTAAGATCAGTGATTTACAAAATATATTCAAAAATATTGCATTTTTATTTGAGGTTACATACCACTCGTTTTGTCTTTCTATATGGGAAACCTCCTCCTTGAAATAAGAATAACATCCACAGCGAGCGTATAATGAAAAATATAAATATGCATGGAAAAAGCAAGCAGACGTCCTCAGCGGCTAATATGCTTCAACTTTTCAAATTAAAACCACTTAACATCATTTCCTTATCAATCGGCTTAGCGCTCTCTAATATTGCAATTGCTGAGCAACAATCAAGCAACGCAGACAATGTAGAAGTGTCTGAAGTGCGCAGTACACAGGAAAACAACACTGACGCCGAGCCATCAAGTGCCAACGAAAATGATGAAGAGAAGCTTGTCGAAAAAATTTCGGTAGTCGGCTCCAGACTCAAAAACTTTGCGTTTGACAGTGACTTGCCGATCCAAGTTTTGACATCTGAGACAGGTTTACTCTTAGGCCTTGAAAGCACCCAAGATCTAATACGTAAATCGACCTTAGTATCTGGTTCACCACAAGCCAATGACCAAACATCAGTTAATGCTATTGGTGGGTCTTCACAAAACGGCGGTAATGGCACAAATACAATATCGCTACGTGGATTAGGCGCAGAGAGAACACTTGTCTTGTTGAATGGTCGACGTCTATCACCAACAGGCACCCGTGGTGGTGTATCGTCACCCAATATTAGTATTGTACCCTCGTCTATTATTTCAAGAGTAGAAATACTAAAAGATGGCGCTTCTTCTATTTATGGCTCTGATGCCGTTGCGGGTGTTGTCGATAATCGCTTAATCGGCCGCACGGAAGTAGATACCATATCCGTTCAGATCACCCCAACTGAACAAGGTGGTGGTGAAAACTTTCAATTGTCTGGGCGTATCAGTGAAGAATACGAGAATGGCTATTTCAATTTGGCTGCACAATTTGATTCTCGCCAACAACTTGCATTAGGCGATAGAGACTTTACAGATTGTCGCGATTTACGGGTCTTCGATCCAGTGAGCGGTGCGCAACTCGACAATCGTGATGAAAATGGTGAGGTTGTTTGCCGCGGCTTTGGCACAAACAACCGTTTCTTCATATTCCGCCAAGGTACTGGGCTTTTCTTTGACACAGATTCTATCAATGGCAGATTTGGTGGCTTGTATGTACCCGATCCAGACGGCACTATCATTGGCCCTGGACAAGATGAACTCAGGGCAATATTACCAGAATTTGCGCGAGTCGGCATTGCCAACCTCGGCGTCACAGACCCTGCAAACAATATTGGTGCCAATACAGGAGACTTTGAAGCAGCATCGGCATCAAATGCCATACTTCCTCAAACTTCGCCAATCATTTTAAACTCAAACGCCACAAACCCCGAAGAACGTTATAGTTTCTTTGCTTCTGGTGGCTATGATCTCAATGACAACCACGAGTTGTACGGTCAACTGCTACTGTCTAAAGTAGACACAGATATCAACAGTTTTCGCTTCCTTTTTCAAAATTTAGGCGGCGCACATCCAAACAATACCGTGGCAGAGCGCTTAAGAGATGCAACTGACAACGCATTGTCAGGCGCCATCGGCTTTAACATTATTAGACCCTTCTTTTCTCAAAACCAAACTAAATATGCCAATGCTGTAGTTGGTAGTAAAGGTACCTTTGGGAGCGGTTTTGGCTTGTTAGAAGACTGGGATTGGGATGTATATCTTCAATACGGTAACTCCAAAGCAGAATATACTAGTAACTTCACTCGACAAGATCGCTTAAGTGCCGTAACTGGCTTTGGCAATGTTGCTTGTGATCCGTCACAAATCAACGTTTCTTTACTGCCCGACGGCGAGACTGCCGAATCCATTTGTGATGGCGTATCGATACCGTTTTTGAGCACTAGAATATTGCGAGACGGCCAGCTTAACGCCGAAGAAGAAGCCTTCTTGGAAGGTGTTGAAACAGGAACAACCAAGTATGAGCAATACACATTTGAAGGTATTGTTTCGGGCGATCTATTTAGTTTACCTGCAGGTGAGGCCGCACTCGCCCTTGGTGTACATGTGCGCCACGACAGCTTTGACGACCAACCCGGTGCGAATAGCCAAGCGGGCAACAACCATAACTTTTCAAATGGTAATCCAACAGTTGGTACCGCCACTTTGCAAGAAGTGTTCGCAGAAATAGGTATTCCCCTGCTTGAAGACATATTCTTGATAGACAGACTTAACTTTATCGGCTCAGGGCGTTTCACCAGTAATAACCGTATTGACGATGGTGGTGAGTTTACCTATAAGCTGGGTTTGGGTTGGCATTTACACGAAACGGCAAAGTTCCGGTTTAACAAAGGCACTTCCTATCGCACACCAGCCTTGTTTGAATTGTTTCAAGGGGGCGATGATACCTTTGGCCCTACCGATCCCTGTGTAAACCTAGAAAATTCCAACCGTCCGGCTGACGAATTAAGTATTGTTACTCAAAACTGTAGCTTATTTGGCATTGATGATGCGTTTCAAACAACCGAAAATGTCAGGGTTCTAAACCAAGGTAATAGCACGGGAACCTTATTACCAGAGACATCAGAAGCAACAAACATCGGCTTTGTTTGGCAGCCTAAGTTTGCTGATTTGGCATTTTCAATTGACTACTTTGACATAGAAATTGAAGACCAAATTTCTCGTATTGGTGGTGGCGCAATTATTGAACGCTGTTTTGTCACTCAAGCTTTCAATACCATTGTAGAATTTAATAATGATCCTTTCTGTGCCTTACTTGGCGAAAGAAATGAGCGCAATGAGCTAACTCAAGTCATAAACGGTTCACTTAATATTGCCTCGCAAACATCAAGAGGCTACGACTTTGCGGTGCGCTACGGCAAAGACTTTGGTGAATATCACTTTAGTCTTGATGGACAGGTGACCAAGATAATAGAAGACTTCGTTGACCTTGACCGAGACATCGATGACCCCTTCAACGACGATATTGATAGAACATTGCTTGCGCTCAGACCTGAGTACACGGGTAATATGAATTTGTCTTTGAAGAAAGATAATTTAACGCTTTTTTGGAATGTTTTTTATGTTGGAGACTCAGACCAGCTTGATTTTCAAAGCTTAAATCCTGACTCTGGTTTTAACGAAGACGGTACTATCCAATTTGCTGCACAACCCTTCAGATTTTTGGGTCCGATCCATTCTGATACAAAAGTGGAAAGCTATTTTGAGCATACCGCTTCAGCGCGCTACCTGATTGACAATAGTATGCAGTTCACCTTTGGTGTCAGCAATATTTTCGACAGAGAACCGCCTCAAGTTGGCTCTTTTGTTAACCGTGTGGGAACGTCTGCAGTTGGACCTTATGACTTTAGAGGTCGTAAATTCTTCGTTAGAGTTACCAAGGTATTCTAAGTCTTAAGCCGCAACTTTAATACACACGCCTTCGGTTAAAACGGGGGCGTGTAAATTTAAGCATGCAAATGCGAGTACACGACTCTAAGTGTTTTCTCTAAGCTTTGCTTCGCAGCTGGCCAACGAATCGATACATTGTCAACCATACCGCTTTTACAGTCGTCTTCAATACTCGACATCATGTCGGTTAGCACCTCAGAGTTCACTTCATGTGCAATCCGAATTAGCTCTCTTGTTCCCTTAAAAATACCTGAAACATCATTGGCCACAATGGCTTCTTCGGTGCTTAAGAGGTGACGTTCTAAACCATCAATCAGACCAGAAAGCGCGAGTGGCAGTGACTCGATTTGCCCTTGTTTTTGCAAGTAAGGCAATAAATCAAACCAATCCGTTGGGTTGTTTGGCATTGATAATTTTTCGATATTAGGTCGACGGCGAGAAGCGCTACTTTCTTCATTGCTGGCAGCTTGCAGCTCTTGTTTATGCGCAGTCAATAAGGCTGACTCTTGTTCTGCTAACTTGTCTTGACTCGTTTGCAATTCGGCTTGGGCAGCCTGTAAAGCCGACTCTTTCTCTGCAATTTGCTGTTGGCTCTTTTCAAGCGCTTTTTCCAACTCACTCATTTGTGTGCTCAGGGTTGAATGGCTATCGTGCTGATGAGACAAACTCTCTTTACTCTTTGTGTATTCTTCTTGCACTTTTGCCAGTTCGTTTGCCAATGCTGCTTGCTTTGACTCAAGCGTACTAATAGCCGACTCTTTGTTCTCCAAAGCCTCTTGCTGTTCGTGCAATTGTTGTTGAAGGTAGGCCTCTTTTTCGGCCTGTTGCGTGATTTTTGCTTCGAGTTCTTCGGCTGTCTCTTTCGCTTTTTCAAGCTCATCGAGCAGGCTTTGCTCACCAGACTGCGATTGGTTAACTTGCTGCTCGGCGTGTTTCAACGCATCTAGCTTGCCAGCCAACTTGCTTTGCAACTCCTCATTTTGACTATTGGCTTGCTGTAATGCTTGCTGCAATTGACGTTTTTGCGCTTCAATTTCTGCATGATGTTTGTGCCATTGTTCTTCGTTACCGGCAATCATTTGTTGTTGTTTTTCTGCTCGTGTCTCGACGTCATTCAATTCCACGGTTAGTAATTCCAACTTTTGCTCATGCTGTAAACGAGCAAGTCTCTCTTTATCAGCTTGACGTTGAATGTCGTCTAGCTGGGATTTCGTTTCTGCCAATTGCTTGCGCTTGGCCTCTACTTCGCTTTGCAGCTCTTCCTGCGCTGCCTGCCATTGCCTGTCACTCTCACTGATTTTTGCCTGTTCTTCTGCACTTCTGGATTCAATTTCGGTCAGCTCTTGCTTCAATAGCTCAAGACGTTGGCGATGGTGCTCTTTTTCGGCTTTTTCTGCTTCGGTTTGCTGTTTGGCCTGGCTCAATATTTCTTCAGTTTCTTGCAGTTTACGCTGTTTTGCTTTTAGCTCTTCCCAGAGTTTTTGCTGCGCTGCTTTGCGTTCATTCTCGCGTTTCGCGGCTTCTTCTTGCTTCGCTCGCATATGGTTTTCTGTTTCTGTTAGTTCTTGTTGCAATTGCTTGAGCGAAGCCTCTTGTTGATCTCTAGCCTGCTTTTCTTGCTCGGCGGCATGTCTGGCCTCGTCTAAGGCATCTTTTGTACTTTGTAGCTGTTGTTGCTTCTGTGCTAACTCTTCTCTTAGCGCCGACTGCTGAGCTTGCATGTCACCTTTTTCTTGATTGGACATCTCTTCAAGCTTTTGCATTTCGCGCTGTAAGTGCTCCACATGTTGGGCTTTATTGTTAATTTCTGATTGCGCCAACTCGTAGGTTTGTTCAAGTTCTCTGCGTTGCTTTTCTGCTTCTTCACTGGCTTTGCGTTGATTGATAAGCTGCTGTCTTAAGCTCTCTGTGGTCGAGGTAGAGCTAGATAGCTGGGATTGCAAAGATTGGATTTTTTCACTTACTTGATTAATTTGCTGATCTTTATCTGTGACAGCATCTTTCATCTGCTTAATTTGGCTCACCAAATTCGACATTTTATCTTTTTGTACATTTAAGTGGGCTTTGAGCTGTTCTGCATTCTCCTCACTGAGCGCGAGGGCAGTTTGCGCATCTTTGTATTTGTCTTCACTTTCTTGTAAAGCAACCGCGATTTGCTCACGTTGCGCATGCAAGCCTTTTACCTGCTCATTAGAAGAAGCCAACTGCGTTTGCAATTCGCTGTTAGTGCGCTGTGCGTCAGCAAGCATATCGCGGCTTTGGCTATATTCGCTTTGCAATTGTTGCAGGTTTTCAGCCACACTTTCATGCTTTTCCTTAAGCTCAGAATATTCGTTACAGGTCTCATCAAATTGTGCTTGAACACTTTGTAATTGCTGTTGCGTTTCAGCAAGCGACTTCATTTTATCGGCTAATTCGTCTTGACTATTGGCAAGTAATTTTTGCTTTTCTTCAGTTTCACGTTCAGCCGCTTGCTTGAGGTTTAGCGCATGCATGCGCGCTTCATCTGCTTTTTGCAATTCTCGCTTATCCATCCAAATACACAAAATCGAATCAAAGGATTTATCTTTGTAGATGGGTACATAGGTGGCGTGACAAGGAAGCTCGTAGTCACCGAGCTGGTACTCCCAATCTGATGCGTATACTTTTCCTGATTGTTTAACCTGCTCGATGGCACGCTTTAATCGACTTGCTTTCAATTCATTACTGTTCAGTTTAGTGGAGTAAGGCATCACGTTGCGCAATTCATATTCGTCTTGCGCCCCAAAGAAAGCTAGCGCCGCCTCATTTAACTTGCTGAAGCCCTGCTCACTTAAAATAGCCATCGGCATACTGCTATGCTCAAGCAAACTATCAAATTTGTCTTGCTGGAACTGCTCATCTGAACGATCGGCAATCCAGCATAGATACTCTTGTTTTTCACGGTTAATCAAATCAACGTGCAGTTCACTAGGATGTAGCTGGTTATCTTTGCCTTTTAATTTTGCATGAAAATCTCGCAGTTTGCCGGTTCTGTTGAGTTTTTTGGCGGCCTGACCGGCTTCAGCAGGATCAGCAAAGAGTTGATAAAAGTTGCCATGTTTTAGCTCATTTTCTGAATATTGCAGGCGGTCGAGCATGTTGTGGTTTGCGGTTATCACACGATCTTCGGCGTCAATTGTTGC
This sequence comes from Agaribacter flavus, assembly GCF_042646125.1. Lineage (NCBI taxonomy): Bacteria > Pseudomonadati > Pseudomonadota > Gammaproteobacteria > Alteromonadales > Alteromonadaceae > Agaribacter > Agaribacter flavus. The sequence goes on along the minus strand of NZ_JBHRSW010000010.1, from coordinate 27,185 downwards.
AATCGCTACAGGTGCTAGGTTAAGCATATTTTCAAGCTGTTCTCTTTCACTTTTCACTTGTGCTTTTAACTCTGTGAGCTCAGTTATATCTGAAATCATGCCCACCACTCGCCGTTCCGACTCTTCACTCAAGTATACGTCTGACTTGTATGCTGCTATAAAGCACCTCAGGTGCATTTCTCGACCATCATGCGCAATCACCTTGCATTCTGCCTGTTGCGCAAAGCTACTGACACCTGCGCTGCGCTTGTGTAAGTCAAGAATATTTTCTGGAAATACCTGTGCCTCAAATAAGTTATTAGTATTAATGTTCGGATTAACAATCCGCATTAAAGAACTAAAGGCATTGTTGTGAGCCACTATGTTGCCTTTGCCGTCTAAGGCGTACACGGGGCTGGCTGAAGCATTCAGCATCGCGTGTATTTGCTGCTCAAACATCGCATGCTGCTGTTTGTATTCAGCAAGTACAGTTTCTTTCTCGACAATCGCGTCAAAACACACATATTTACCTTCCGTCTTTTGCGTTTGCGTATGCATGCGAATATGTAATGGTATGTAGTGCATAGGAGCGGATATATTTTTGTCCTCTACCCTTACAAACTCGGGGCAATTTAACGCTCGTATGCGTAGGCTAGCCTCAGCCAGTCCCTTATTGGAAAAGGTATCGATTAAGCGTTTCCACTTTTCAATATCATTTTTGTGGATGTGAGTGGCAAATGTTTGTAAATCTATGCTTTGCTTACAATCGAATGGCTGGCTATCGGGACTAGACAGCATTTGCGCAGCGGTATCATTCAAGTGCAGTGCTTGCTTGGCAAGATCACCTTTGACTACACCAAGCTCTGTGCCAGCAATCAGTGCTTGCAAATGTTTATGATCAGCTTTGGATTGTGTAAATGCGCGCTGCAAATTATTTTGATCAATCATCACTACACTTCGGAACATTCCATCACTGGTAGTGCGCAATTCCCCGATGTTTATCGCTAAAATTAACTTGCTCGATCGTGCACAGGCGTGAATTTTTGCGTCGCTCGCTTCCAAGGCTTGAGCAAGCTTACTGTGATCTTCTTCTGTAAAGCATTGTTCAAATGATATACCGATGAGCTTTTCAGGCTGGCGCCCAAGTAGTTTTGCACTGTAGCTATTAACTGCTGTTATTTTTCCTTCTGCATTAAGGCTTAGCACGCCGCTTGGCAAGGCATCTCGAAATTCGGTTTGTTTAGCAATGGTCTTTTTAAGCTGTTTTTTCGAGACGACACCAAATAGAAACAATGCAATAAACACTGTGAACACAAGCGCTACAACAATTCCAGCGGTGTTAAGAAGCGTGTTAAGTTGTTCGGTAGAACGATTTGCAATTACATATACAAAGGGCCCTGATAGTTTGTCAGAGGACATCGTTTTGAACAACACATTAGTAATTCCAACACTTTCTTCTATTATCACAGCATTAATCTCAAAAGACTTTCAATAAGGTCAAGACAGGTATCTAGCGTCTAACATATTAAAAATCTTTCTGAGTTGTTTAGCGTAAATGACTCGCGGTTATAAAAATGTATACCTGTTTTGTGCTAGAGTTTGTCTCAAGTTAAAGATTGAAGTGGTACAACAATAATGAACTGTGATCAAAGCACAAATTCACTGCTTTCTGTACAAGAAGCCGTAGACAAAATTGCAATGGCGCTGAGGCCAATAACAGAACTTGAACAATGCGATTTACTTGACGCGCGAGGCAGAACCCTAGCCACCGATATTTATTCAGACCTTGAGGTACCACCAGCTGATAATTCTGCGATGGATGGTTACGCATTTAAACACAGTGACTTAGCATCGGGAAAAGCACTTAAAATTATTGGTAAAAGTTTTGCTGGCACGCCGTTTACGGGCCTGGTCAACGACGGTGAATGCGTAAGGATCATGACAGGTGCTATCGTACCCGATGGAGCAGATACAGTTGAGATGCAAGAAAACGTGTCCGTCGATGGCGGCTTAGCCAGCATAAACGTAATAAGTACAAAGGGCAATGCAATCCGACTTGCAGGCGAAGATATAGCTAAAGGCAGTAAAGTGCTAAAGGCGGGACAAGTGATCAGAGCCATCGATATCGGCATACTGGCGAGCTTGGGTATTGAACATGTTCCTGTATACAGAAAACCAAAAGTTGCAGTATTGTCGACAGGCGATGAACTCACTCCCCCCGGAACGCGCTTAGAAGTAGGGCAAATCTATGACTCTAACCGCTACGCCATTATCGCAATGTTAAAACAAGCCAATGTTGACGTGATAGATTTAGGTTTGATCAAAGATGATATCGAGCAAATAAAAGCAGCTTTTAGCCAAGCAGACAAACTCGCGGATCTAGTAATTTCATCTGGCGGGGTATCTGTTGGCGAAGCTGATTATACGGGTCAAATACTGAAAGAAATGGGTAATATAAACTTTTGGAAATTAGCCATCAAACCCGGCAAGCCGCTAGCATTCGGTCAATTAAAACGCGCCTATTTTTTTGGGCTCCCTGGCAACCCTGTGTCTGCGGTTGTTACTCTACAGCAAATTGCCTTACCGGCCTTGTCACAAATGTCTGGAGCAAAAGACACTCAAACACAATTGTTGTCCGCCACTGCATCTGAGACCTTTTTTAAACACCCGGGGCGTCTTGACTACCAACGCGCTATATTTTGGCAAGAACAAGGGAAACTCTTTGTGAGGCCAACCGGTCCACAAGGCTCTGGTATGCTTAGCTCTGTACTACACGCAAATTGCTATGCGGTATTAGAGAGGGAGAGGGGTAAAGTCGAAGCTGGCGAAAATGTAAATATACAGATAATTTATGCTTAGGATTTGATAAGGTCTGTTGTACAATTTTATCGCAATGCGCAATAGACCCTAATCTCTGCTATATGCGTATTATTAATTAAACCCCAAAAAATAACTTGACCAACTGGTCAGGTTGTTGATATCAAGCGCGGCGTTTTTTATTGGTAATAAAGTAGGTATACCAACATAAGCATTAATTAATTATTCTATATTCAGCCAGTACATCCAGAGGGGAGCAATGAGACTAACTTGTATTATTTGTTTAAGTTTTTCATTGTCTTTATTCTTTCCCTCGGCGAGTCCAGCAAAAGAAAACGATAGTAACGCTTATCAACTAAAGGTTGCCATGCATACCGGTTCATTTATCGCATATGAACTTAGTTCTATGAATAAGCCCTGCAAGCAACTAAAACTATTCAAAGACAAACCCAATCACCGTATGGCAATCGAGCTGTTAATCATGTGTGAGGCATTTGAGGCAGCTGATTTTGAAGTACATATGCAAGTTTCACCTACGCCAAATTATTATCGCGCGCTTCGCGATACCAATGATGGGCGATATCATACCATTGCTGAAAGCATATGGTCTGCAAGCTTAGACAACTATCACGCTTTGCATGTGACGCAAGATGTCGTGAGATTCGGTGAGTTTGAAAAAGGTGTATATACTTCAGACCAGCATCCTCTTCAACAAGCCAAGCACAACACTGACATAGACTTAAAGCAATATACCTCTGTCACATTTCGGCATTGGGAGCATGACTATAATATCTTGCGACAGATTTCGGGTCAGGTATTGACCACAATTAAATTTGATTCCTTACTTAAAATGCTACATGCGCAACGTGCCGACTTTTCCATCATCGAATTTCCAATTGAAGACTCGTTACAGTTCACTTTTGCTGGCGTCACCACACTGCCGATTCAAGGAATAAAAGTTAAAATGTACGACTCTCGCGTGTTTGTCATCTCAAAAAAAACGCAAAACAGTGATACTATTTTCAATGCATTAAATCGAGGCCTCAGCATAATGCGAAAAGAAAAACGCATCGCGCCTCACTATATTCGGCAAGGTCTGATCAATCATCGCGTAAAAGACTGGAAAGTGATAAACAGCCCACCAGAAAAGCACATTAAACCTTTATGATTTGTTAGTAATTCGTCCGATAGCTTGGACATTTTCGTGATAACTGCACTGTATTATTACTAACATGAGAAATTAACCGCGAATCTGCAATATGAAAAAATGCAACTTATGCCTATTTGGCTCTGTGGGACTGATATTAATTATGTCCCTAATACTGTGCGTTTTTATGATTTGGATAAATATCGCTATTGCTGCTGAGCCAACGCCAAAAGCACAAGTTAGCTTTGTATCCTCAGAAAAACAAGTGACATTGCTAGAACTGTATTCTTCGCAAGGTTGCAGTAGCTGTCCACCTGCACAACACTGGGTAAATGCACTGGCGCAGAATCCTAGCTTATGGGAAGAGATTATCCCCGTCGTGTTCCACGTTGATTATTGGGACTATATTGGTTGGCAAGACCCCTTTGGGCACGCTGAATATAGCCAACGCCAGAGAGCATATCGAAACAGCAAGGCAATCAATTCAGTTTACACACCCGGTTTTGTCGTAAATGGCAGTGAGTGGACCGGCTGGTTTGCTGGGCATGATCTATCTTTGCAAGGCTCTGAAGTCGGTGTACTAAAAACCTCGCTCGTTAACGATAAATTACATGTGTCTTTTGATAGCGATAGCAGTCAAAACTTGACCGTAAACATCGCTGTTTTAGGCTTTGATTTATTCACAAAAGTAAGGCGGGGCGAAAACGCCAGAAAGACCTTAGAAGACAATTTTGTTGTACTGGCAATGAAATCACAAGAGTTTGATAACAATGGTACTTACGACTTACCTGACTACTCAGCTTTAAAATGTAGGTTAGCGAAAAAGGGGACAGTTATCGAAAAAACAGCACTGGTCGTTTGGTTGGCAAATGCGGATAACGCCAGCCCTGTGCAGGCGGTGGGAGGCTATTTATAGTCTGTTAAAACTATATAACCAAGACTTTTTGCGCGTTGCTTACGTTCTCACTCCACTTAGATTCTATGGTAGACGCGGCTTGAGGCTTAGCAAAGTAAAACCCTTGCCCATGATCGATATTCAAAGCTTTGCATATTCTCAGGTGCTCTTCTGTTTCGATTCCTTCTGCGACTACCGTCATATCCAAGCGTTTTAACATGGTTGCTAAGGCTTCAAAAACGGCCAAGCGTTTTTCTTCACTTTCGTCTATAGTAAACAGTGACTTATCCAGTTTAACCACATCAATTGGATAATTTATCAAATGAGAAATAGATGAATACCCTACCCCAAAATCATCAAGCGAAATGACAAAACCAAAATCTGACAAGGTTTCGATGGATTGTTTAATCACTTGCTGTTGCTCAAACAGAGCCGTTTCGGTGATTTCTAAGACGATATTCTCTGGCTTTACAGAGTGGTATTCTGCGCGTTGAATAATGTATTGCGCTATTTTAGGATACTGAAGTTGTACTGGCGATATGTTGATGGCAATAAAGTTGTCGCTAATAATCGCTCTCTGCCAGCGCCCGATCTGTTCAATTGCTCGGTCGATTACCCAATTCCCAATTTCGTGAATATCGTTGTTTTTTTCAGCAATGGGAATAAACTCGTCAGGTACAAAATTGTCGCTGTCTTCAGGCCAACGCAGCAAAGCCTCGTATCCAATTTCATTGCCGCTGGCAATATCAATAACAGGCTGAAAATGTATGTTAAATGCATTGTCACTCAGATGTTTTCGCAGACCAATTTGAATATCATACTGGCGGCTAAACTGCGCTTGCATTGAGTCGTCATAAAGCTTAATCATCCCTTTGCCAGCGCGTTTTGCAGTATACATTGCGACATCTGCAAATTTGACCAAATCTTCCTTACAGCTCGCTTGCATTGGGTACATCGCTGCACCAATACTGGCATTGCACTCCAGTTCGTTTTCGGCAATAACAATGGGTGGCTTCAATACATCCTGAATGCGCTTTGCGACCATACACACTTGTTCAGGTGAGCGAATCCCATTTAAGATAATTGCAAATTCATCCCCTCCCAAACGCGCAAAACTTTCGTGCCGACGCAGTTGCGTCTTAATGCGTTTAGAAAACTCAATCAGCAAACGATCGCCTGCATCGTGCCCCATGGTATCGTTAATGAACTTAAAGTTATCCAGATCCATAAGAATCAACGCAACATCTGAGCGTGTTCGGCTGTTTTCGTCAATGAGTATCGACATTAATTGATTGAAGTGGTAGCGATTGGACAAGCCTGTTAGTGGGTCTTTTTCAGAAAGGTGTTTGACGTTGAGATAGTTTTGATGAAGTTTGTGCTCCAGCTCAAAACGTTTTTGAGCGTGTGTAATTGAGCGCTGAAGATTAAGTTTGCCAATATCTGACTTTAGAATAAAATCTTGCGCACCTGCTTCGATGCACTCCACTGCTAGTTCTTCACTCTCAGCAGAGCTCATCATCACAATCGCTACGCTGCCTAGATCTGGCCTGGAACGCAATTGATGAACCATTTCAATACCATCAGAACCGGGCATCCGGTAATCAAGCAAAATTACGTCAAAGCTCTCTTGCCTTAGCTTACCAAGGCCTTCGTTAACAGATATGGCTTCGATGATATCTACATCAAAAGAATTCGCAGTTAGGGTACGACGGATGATTTTTCTATCAACTAGATCATCGTCAACAACAAGAACCTTTAGGCGTCTTCTCATTTCCATCGGGTATTTCTCTTAATTTTGATGGTAACAGCTCTATGTGCAGCAACCTCGAGATATCCTTACTTGAACACTTACAAACTGAGCTTTTTACCGTTAGGAGACCACACGCTCCAGTACATATACGTTACAATTAATTGCGCGAGAGTAAAAGGCTTTAATGCACTAATCTGTCTAATTTATCACCAATTCTTTGTATTTTGTTGGCCAGTTAACAATAAATCGCGTCCCTCTTGGCAAATTGTCCTCAACGGCTACCGAGCCACCATATTGTTCAACTAATTTTTTCACTACACTCAAGCCCATACCCGAGCCTTCAACTTCATCACGAGACTTCAAAGTACGGAAAAGTTCGAATACTTTGCCTTTAAATTCATCAGGTACGCCCGGACCATCGTCTGCAACAATAACAGAGGTTGTACGAACTTTCTTTTTCACTTTAATATCTATGTTCGCATTCGTCGAATCGTGATGCTTAATCGCATTGTTAATCAAGTTTACCATCACCACGCTAAACGGTACCTCGGGAACTAGTATACTCGTATCGTCACAGTGCAAACCAAACCCCATGGGTAAGTCCACCAAATTTAACAACTCAAATACTTTGTCTTTGACTTGAATATTAACCGGTTTCTGCATCTTTCTACCGGTTCGACTGTATTCAAGTAAGTCTTTGAGTAACTTTTCCATGCGCTCAGCGCGATTCATCACAAGTGAAAGATTATCCACAGCGTCGGGAGGCAGCAGCGCTTTGGTGTCCTCCAACACCCAAGAGACAATAGTTTGAATGGCGTTCAAAGGGGCGCGAAGATCATGTGAGGCTACGTAGGCAAAGTTATCCAAATCTTGATTTGAACGTTTCAAATCATTGATAAGGCTCTCTCTTTCGGTCTCTTCTTTGCTAATACAAAGTAGATAGGGCTCGCCATCGTCTCCTATAAAACGTTTTTTTATGTAGTTTGCGAAGGTTTCACTCCCATCTGCAAGCGTCACTTTTTCACGCGCTTGAAATAGACCTTTTTGCAGAGCCAATTGATCGGTTTCTGCAAAACGCTGCAATTGAGCATCGCTAAACGCCTCTGCTTGCTCATTTAATGTAATACCCTTTGCTGATTGATAAAAGGCTTGAGCCGCTTGATTGGCAAAAACAAACTCAGCGTGCTTGTCTTTCACAAAGATACAATCTTGGTTCAAGTTAATCACCTGATCCTGAAGCGTATTTTGCCTTTTTAACTCAACGATTTGTTTTTCTAGTCTGGCGACCTCTGCTCGTAAGCACTCAAACTCATCACTGAGAGTATTCGCCTTGTGCTTATCGGTGTTGCTTTGATTGGTGTTGCTTAGATTAGCATTGTTTTGAGTAGCATTAACTGGGCTTGCATCGCCATCGCTATGACTATATTCAGCTTTGGAAACCTTGTCCAAACTGGCTTGTTTTATCTTATCATCTATCAAAATGTGCAAACGAAGTATTTTATCAGTCTGCTGTAGCCCATTGCTCATATCTAAAACAATCGTCGCGCTCGCTGACTGAGAGTGTATTGATTTGCACGATATTATTGTAATCCCTATTCAATAACAAGAAATGCCGCTTTATTGGGCAGTTCAAATACTGAAGTGATATTACTTAAATCATCACCTAAGCCAACTTTGAATTAACACCAACACCCTTCATAAGAACAACCGCCTCTTACGTAGAATGGGATCGAATACTTACAGTGGTTTTGCTAGGTAAAATCAAGTTGTCTGCATTTGCGTGTGATTTTACACTGTCGCAATTTGCGGCCAGTGATTGCACATTGACATTGCGGCGTTTAAGTTCTCGCTTGAGTTCACATTGCTGTTCTGGCGTTTTGTGAATAAATAGCATTTCTGGTTTACCGTCACAATAGGTATAACCTGATACTTTGGGGAAACGCTGAGATTTATTAATAGTAATCTGACTTGTTGGGGGCGAAACAAATGACGATCCACTTTCTGTGTTTTCAACATTGATCCCACCGCGCTCGGACTGCGATACAGTATAGCGATGCTTAACGCGCAGTTTTGCGTCTGCAAAATAATGACTGTTGCCGCACAACTCACTCGCTCGCTGATGCCAAAAATCCATCGCATATTCAGCCGGCGTGTTTGCGTTGACTTTGTAGGTAATATGATTAAATACCCTCGCCGAGCGCCTCATCTTGATACCCTAAGCCATCAATCACGCTTTTTGCACGATATCCCGTTTGGCAGGCCGTCAAGCCGAATATCAAGAGCAGAGAGAATAGCTTTGCTACAAACGATTTATTCATATTCAACATCATCAGTCCTTTATATGTTGAGAAGACGACACCTAGCCAATACTCCTCCTATGGAGCAGCGGCCTCTTTGTGACACATTATGTTTATAGTCGCTTGTTTAGAATTGTACAAATTTTGTCTATTATTTAATCTTGTTTTGCAATGATTATATTTCTTTAGGCTATGTCTGCTTTACAAGTGCTCATTCACCTTCATAAACAGGAATACATTTTACTACTTCATATTCATATCCATAGGGCATATCTGTGTTAATTGAAATTAACAAAACAGAAAAGTCATCAATAATAACGCTGCGTTGTTCCTTGTCTTTTTTACATGCACTGTATTCGTAGGCTTCGAAAAAGAATACAAAATCAGCAATGATGGACCGTAAAGTGCGACTTTTTTTGATCGTTTCGTCAGCAAATATAGACGTTTTATCTTGATTGTCCGGTTCAAGGTCTATTGATGCAGTGACAAAACTATCGCCTTCATTTTGCGCGAAAGGATTGCTATCAAATGTTTGACTTACCTTTGTGGATATTAGCTTCTCAAAGCTCGAATCAACAAAATATGGAAAGGCGATAGAGAGTAAATAGAAACAAACAAAAGGCACAAGAATTAGGCGCATGATCATGGTCATCCACACATTTTTTTTATCTTCCCAGTGCGCCTTTACCCTGATTCTAAATAACTTTAGTACAATTGAGAGGACTAACCAAAAATTAATAGCCAGTAGAACAAGTGACAAAATCAGCAGTGAACTTAAGGCGATCCAAAATGGCGTAAAAACCAAGGCTGTAAAACCAATTGTAAAAATAAACGGGTAGGGCTCTATTCCGGTTACTTGGTTGATTTCACTAGCCGCGTAAGCTAGAGCAATATTTGCAGCACCTGCGTATACAATGACTGTAATACTCTTGCCGATGGCGTAATTCCAAAGTTTTAAGAACAGCAAGTTTAGCTCTCTCGCCAAGCCTAATATGCTGATAAACAGGGCTAAGTAAAAGGTCCCCATACCGCCGACGAGCGCAATAATAAGCAAAAGAAAGCCTGTGAAATAACACAACTGAGAAAAATTATACTCTGCCAGCCGTGTTTTTAAGCTGTCTCTTGTCAAAGTAAACTTGGCAAAATTCAAAGTACTACTCCCTATACCACCAAAACAAACTTAGGTAACGTTCCCTTTTAGGGTTGATAGACTAAAAACAAAGCCTCATTAAAGCAAAAAACCCGAACAAATGTTCGGGTTTTTTAAGTAGTCATGTAAATTGCCGAATATTAAGCTTCAGCAATAATCACTAACTTGACGGTTGCCATTACATCAGAGTGAACTTGTACGTCGATATCGTACTCGCCAGTCTCGCGCAATGTACCAGTAGGAAGCTTAACTTCAGCTTTAGTCACTTCGACACCAGCCGCAGTAATTGCTTCTGCGATGTCGCGCGTACCTACTGAACCGAATAGTTTGCCTTCGTCACCTGCAGGCGCTGCAATAGTGACTGCTTCTAGAGCAGCTAACTTTTCTGCGCGTGCTTCTGCTGCACCTAAAGCTTCAGCGATTTTTGCTTCAAGCTCTGCACGACGTTGTTCAAACTTTTCAACGTTATCTTTTGTTGCAGGAACAGCTTTACCTTGCGGGAACAAAAAGTTACGCGCATAGCCAGCTTTAACTGCAACCTGATCACCTAGTCCGCCTAAGTTGGCGATTTTGTCTAGTAGAATGATGTTCATCTTTGCTACCTCTTAATTGCCAAACTTATTTATGTGAATCAGTGTACGGTAACAACGCAAGGAAGCGAGCACGCTTGATTGCAGTTGAAAGCTGACGCTGATACTTAGCACTTGTACCAGTGATGCGGCTAGGTACAATTTTACCACTTTCAGTGATATAGTTTTTTAGCAAAGAGATATCTTTATAATCAATCTCTTGTACACCTTCTGCAGAAAAACGGCAGAATTTACGACGTCTAAAAAAACGAGCCATTATGCTTCTCCCTCTGCTGCTTCAGTTTTTGCTGGCGCTGGTCTTTCTTTACGCTCTTCACGACGCTCTTCTTTAGCCATTGGAGAGGCTTCAGTAACAGCAGCTTTTGTACGCATAACTAAGTTACGCAATACAATGTCGTTATAGCGGAAAGCAGTTTCAAGCTCTTCAACTGCTTCAGCAGTCGCTTGTGCATTGATAAGCACATAATGTGCTTTGTGAAGCTTTTCAATTGGGTAAGCCAGTTGACGACGACCCCAATCTTCTAGACGATCGATTTTACCGCCGTCTTGCTCAAGAATCGCGCGGTATTTTTCGATCATACCTGGCACTTGTTCACTCTGATCAGGGTGAACCATAAATACAATTTCGTAATGACGCATTACTGCTCCCTACGGTTAAAGCCTCGGACAGTGCAGCTGTCTGTCATAAAGGCAAGGAACGTGATAATAGCTGCAGGGCGCGGAGTATACAGCAGTGTGGGGGCTTGCTCAATAGCAAATCGCTGAAAATTTGCGCGCATCAACATATGGAGAAACGCGTGACCAACAGGCGTTTAAGCTTGTTGGTAACAGAGTGGCACTGGGTTTTGATTTTGAAGGTTTCACCTAAGCTGCTTTTTGAGCTGCTTTTACGCCGCTTTTTTGGCCTTTTTTATCGGGAACTTGAGTGTCTGCGCTTGATTCAAGCCCGTCCAATGCAAAATTTCCATCGACCCGTCCATGTTTTCAACCAGTGCTGAGCAATTTTCTACCCAGTCACCGTCATTGATATAGGAGACTCCTAGGACTTCGTCTTGTTCTGGGTGGTGGATATGACCACATATCACCCCATCAAGCCCTTTTGCCTTTGCCCGTTTACAAGCAGCAAGTTTATAACGGTAAATTGCCTTATTCGCGCCTTTAATGCGGCTTTTAATGTAGCCCGCAAGAGACCAATAGCTGCCATCCCGCCATGCCTTGTAACGGTTATAATGGCGATTCAAAAAAAGCAGTAAATCATAGCCCTTATCACCGATCCACGCCTGAAACTTGCCCAGAGTAACATCGCCGTCACATTGGTCGCCGTGAAAGACTAAATATTTTTTATTGTCGTTAGCAGTATGGATGTATTCGCGACAAATTTTTACGTCACCAAACTGCAAGCCCTGATACTTTTGCAATGGCTCATCATGGTTACCGGGAAGATAAATAACTTGGGTATTGCCGTGGCTCAACGCCATTATTTTATGCAAGACATCGTTGTGCGCAGCCGGCCAGCGAAACTGCTTGGTCATTTGCCATAAATCGACAATATCGCCAACCAAAAATAGCTTATCGCAGCTGATGTTGTTCAGAAAGTCTAAAAGGAATTCGGCTTTGCAGTCTTGGTTACCCAAGTGAATATCTGAAATGAATACACTAGAAAAATGCTGTTGTTTTTGCATAAAAAACTCCAAGCAGCGATTTACTCGGAGCCATAGCTTATTTTGTGTGCATGACACAAACGTTACTTTTTAATGAAGCTTCTTTGACAGGGAGGTCGCCCTACGTCGTTTCAACAAGCTCAATGGAGCTGGTCGAGTAAACGCATCAGATTTTGGCTCGCATTTTCCATTTTTTTCAGATGACTTAAACACTGGTCTTCGTTTCCAATCGATAAAGCACGCAGTGCCTCTTTTCCTTCTTTGTGCAAATCTTCATGCGGCTTTGCCAATGACACAAAGGTCGAATCTCTACCGTATTTACTCTGCCCTTCTTGCGCATACCACTGCCCAAATCGCGAGCTACTATGATCCACTAAGGCATCTGCTGATACCGTGCCCACGTGCTGCACACCTTCATACACTTTTCCTTTCCACGCGAGGACATCTAGTTTGATAGTTTGTACAAAAGTAGACAAGGATGAACCCGTGATACTGTTCATCATTTGCTGACATTGCGTAGTGATTTGTTGATAATTTTCGTCTAACGACACAATGCCAGAGGACAATTGTTCATTGTTGTTCTTAATTTCATCTACCGAACCGGTGGCGTTTCGCGTAGACGAAATAATATTTGTCACAAGTTCAGCCACTTCGCTGGCGGATTTATTTGTCTCTGTCGCTAAGGTTCTGACTTCGTCAGCTACTACACTGAAACCGCGCCCTGCGTCGCCTGCCCTAGCTGCTTCAATTGCCGCATTCAGAGCCAAGAGATTGGTTTGGTCACTGATACTTGTGATAGTAGTAACAAAGGCATTGATGGAGTCTGCGGTATCGCTCAAACCAAGAATACCTTCTGCCATATGACCCATTTTGCTGCCCATAGAATTCATTGACGAAGTAATCTCTCTCAGCGACTGAGTAGAACTAGTAAACATCTCATTGATCGAGTCTATACGTTCGCCTTCTCCTGCAGTCGCGTTGTACTGTGCCAACAGGTTTTCATGAACATTCTCAATTTGGCGAATCGAATCGAGCATGCAAGCGGTCACATCCCCTTGAAATCCCGATTTTGATACCGATAGTTCCTCTACTTGAAGGTTGAGTTCTTCATTTTCAGATTGCAGCTGTCGATTTAAATCCTCAAGCTCCGCCACTTTCTTGTTTAATTTTTCATTTTCGGCTTCTACTTCGCGCAATGAACTCGCAAGTGCAAACATAAAAGGTTCCTTTGTTGTCTAGAAGCTATTGATCTTTGTTCGCTTAAACACTACCAAACAAGAGTTCAACAAGCGTTAATTCAGTATAAAAATGACTTGTCATTTATTGGCACAATGAACAAATCGCCACGATATTCCAAGTTATCGGCAACAAATCTCATTTCCGAACATATTTTCACCTCTTTTGTAATAATTTTTACAATTTCCCCACCCCTTCCACAGTTTACACTGTTCTTTTCTATGCTATTTCGCGCTACAGTTACGCTCACATTGGTTTGTCGATATATCCTGACACACCTGCTGAGGTATATAGTCATATTCGATAAGGACTTTTTATGAGATATACAAGCTTGGACGCATTGAGAGGGTTTGCCTTACTGGGCCTGCCATTCTTAAACATCATCTCTTTTTCGATGCCCTTTGCTACTTATCTAAATCCCTATGCATATCAAGGCGACTCACTACTCAACCATGTGATATTCAGTTTTATTCAGGTAGTTGGTGATCAAAAGTTTTACGGCATTTTTAGCATATTATTTGGTGCTTCAATCATCATGCTTTGTGAAAAAGCCAAGTCTCGGCATCAAGGAGAATTTAGAGCTTACGGAAAACGAATGTTTTGGCTGTTTGTCATTGGCTTGCTTCATTTATTCTTATTATGGGAAGGTGATATCCTCAGCACTTACGCAATAGTTGGCCTGCTCGTTTTTTTGTTCCGCGATTTGTCCATACAAGCCTGTACTTTTATTTGCTTGCTATTAATAGCCTGTAGCACCGTACTTAACTTACAGTTAGATTTAGAACCCATTGACCTTAGTCAGTCAGATTTTGCAGGCTTACGGGCAATGTATTTGCCCACTTCAGAAGACATTGATAATGTGATTCAAGCGATGCGAGGTAGCTACGACTCAGTCATGTCGGCGACAAGCTGGGCATCGTCAGATCAAGACTTTGTTATAGGCGATACATACTTGATCAATATGGGCACGGCTAGCTTATTGAAAATTGCCAGCTTAATGATGCTAGGGATGATTTTGTTCAAAAGTGGTGTACTGCTAGGGCAAAGAGGCCGAGAGCTGTATAAAAAAATGGCGTGTTATGGTATCGCCCTTGGTTACATAAGTACTTTATTGATAGTAGTTTGGCTCTATTCAAATCAATATGATGCCAATTTGTATTTTTCTTATGGCGCTGGCTTACTCAGTTTATCCACTTATATAACAACAGTGGGGTATGTAGGGCTTGTTTGTTGGTTAATAAAATCTGCACGAGCCACACGCTTTATCAATACCATTAAACCCGTTGGTAGGTTAGCACTAACAAACTATTTAAGCCAGTCATTGCTTTGCGCGTTAATATTCTATGGCTATGGTATCGGCGCATTTGGCAGCTTTAATCGCGTCGAGTTATTGTTAACCGCAATCTCTATTGGTATTGCCCAAATCGGCTTTTCTCATTTATGGCTAAACTATTTTGCACAAGGCCCAATAGAATGGTTATGGCGGCGCTTATCTGGCACAAAGCTTCCACAACCAGAAGCTGAGATAGAAGTAGAAAACACGAATTCAAAGTGACCAGATACGCTTAAATTCAGTTGCTTGTCGTTTAGATATGATCACTTCTTTTTGATTGCTCATTTTGACTAACAATGAACTGTTTTCAAGTGCTTCAATACTGTCGATAAAGTTTGTATTGATGATCCACCCGCGACTCGCTCGGAAAAAAACAGCATGATCAAGGCGGGCGTAGATTGAACTGATTGGGCGGCATACAGAAGGCACGCCTTTGGGTAAGTATACGCGTGTGTAGTTGCCCATTGCTTCAAAAGCACAAATATCGTCCACGCTAACAAAAAAGCATTTTTCCCTGTCTTTTATAAAAATACGCTTGTCTGACGTCAGTTTTGGTGAGACATTTTGGGCGCTGACTTTGTTAATAGCGGCCACTAATCTGGATTGCCTCACGGGTTTGAGCAAATAGTCCAATGTATTGTATTCAAAAGACTTTACCGCGTATTCGTTAAATGCAGTGACAAAAATTACTTGCGGCGTTTGACTGCTTTGCTCTAAGACATCAAAGCCTGTGCCGTCAGGCAAATCAATATCCAGTAGTAACAGGTCAATTGCTTTATCTTCGAGCATTAACAACGCATCTGCCACACAACTGGCTTCAGCGACCAGCTCAAGATTGTCAATATGCGACAATTGTTCTCGCAATTCGAGCCGCGCCAAGCGACTATCATCTACTATTCCTACTCGCACATCCTCTCCTGAGGCAAAGTGTCTAGCCCACTAGTCATTTTCACGTTTGAACTCCAGAGGTAAGCGAATGGTGACAGTGGCAATGTTGCCGGAAATATCAAGGTGCAAACTGGTTACAGCTTGAGTGTTATTGCTGGTGCGACTTTCAGCTGATTTTGCATAGAGCAATGCTAGGCGTTTACGCATGTTTTTTAAGCCAATGCCTCCTTTTTTCTCACCCAAACGAGAGTCGATGTTGTTCAAAAGCGTATTTTGTAAAGCCCCTTGTTGACCCTCACCTTCCAATTCTTGACGTGTATTCACAGGGTTAACAAAACTAATGTAAAGCTCATCGTTTAAAGGATAAACTTCCATATGAATCAACCCGCCTTCCCTAATTTTAGCCACACCATGTTTAATCGCATTTTCTACACACAGTTGAAACAACATATTCGGTATTAGTGCCTGTTCGACGCCGTCGTGAATATTTGCGCTAAAGTGTAAACGCTCTTCAAATTGAATTTTACACAAGCTCAGATACTCATTGATCATTTGATATTCTTGTTGCACTGTCACTTTAGTATTTTGATGTTGTTCGAGGCTATAACGCAGCATATCAGAAAGCTGCGCTAGGGCTTCTCGCGCGCGCGCTGGATCTTCCAAGATGAGTGCGCGAATATTATTCAACATATTGAACAAAAAATGAGGATTGAGCTGTTGAACAAGCACTTCAAGCTGGCTTGAGGAAAGCGCCGCTTTGACTTCATATACCTGACGCGCTTTCACCACACTAAGATAGATGGCACTCCATGCAAATAGAGCAAGCAACATGTTTAAACCATTTCCCCCAAAAATAGTGAAAAACAATATAAAACGGCTGCCCTCTGCAGGCACATAATTAATCAGCGATAAAAATGTTAAAGCTAATATCGTAAGAACTAGCGCCCCTGCCCCCAAGAATGCTCCAATGAACGCTTGCGAAACAAAATACAGAACTTGTTTCGCAAAAGGCGAGGCAGAAAATCTTTGTTTGTAAAGTAAACGAATAAAACAAGAATAAGCGGCAGTAGTCACAACTAACATAAATGCCATCAATACTTCGTACTCACCCAGACCACGACTAAAGTGAATACTCAGGCTAATACTAGCGAAAACAATACTCCAACCAAACAGCTGATAAAGGTAAAAATATCTAGATTTCATCTGAATTTTGAAACTCTATACTTGGGTCTGTTGACCTATGAATATCCAAGAAAAACAGAGCTATGAAGCTTGGAACAACAACTCACGGCCTTCTTTGTCTACTGTTGACGCCTGATTGTTTAACAGTACCACACCTTTTGAGCCATCCAAATAAAACCCGACAAACGAGCTAAAACCTCCCGTCATGCCATTGTGCCAAGCAAAAGGTTTTCCTTGAGGATCTTCCTCAATCAACCACCCTAAAGCCTGCCCACAACAAGCCGAAAAAGTGAGATATTTGGCAAACAACGTCTTTGCCAAACTTGAAGACGACGCACTGATAGCCATCATTTGTCTTACATATTTAGCCATATCGTCCAAGTTAGCGACAATTGCGCCAGCACCAGACATCGCGCCAAATTGCCACGCTTCCACCTTTTGTCCTGTCGCCGAGTGCCCTTGTGCAAGAGATTCATGCATATCTGCTTTAGATACTGCGACATAGGATGCGCTCATGTCCATTGCTTGAAAAATTTCCTTTTGCACTAACTCCGAATAAGAAGTCTTATTGTGCAAAGCTAACGCTTCTGCCAAGCAAGCCATACCATAGTTGGAGTATTTGTAATCATTGCCACTAAGGCTGATCGAAGCTAAATCTTCTTTCAAGTGTTCGACCGTAAAATTGACAAATGGATTGGTAGGATGTGCCACTGAAGCGAGTATCGCTGGGTTGCGAGCTAAACCACTGGTATGAGTGGCAAGAGATTGTAAACTGATAGCTGGAGATGCTGGAAAGAAAACTTCCAGCTTGGTATCTAAGGACAACTTACCCGATTCTACTTGTTTTGCCAGAAGATAAGCACTAAAAGTTTTGGTCACTGAACCAATTTCATATAGCGTGTCTTTTGTATGCGTCCCCAAATAGCGCGACTGAATATCATTTGCTGTTACGATTGCGACACTTCCTCCTTTTTCACCAAACTCTGGCAGCTTAAACATATTCTTTGCTGTTTCAGCTGTGACTTTCTGCAAACTGAAAGGTAGGGCTATGCCTTGAGTAAAGGTGCCTTGGTAGCTATTGCCTTTAAAATTTCCTGTAAAACTGGCACTAAGCAATGTAGAAGTAAAAGTGAGCAATTTAGCGTCAACTGACACGCTACTTACTGGTATGCCATAACTATTCTGAGCTGGGCTATCCAAAGCCGCAACAAAACCATCTTTTACCACCGCGACATGTAACACCAACGGTAGTGTGGTATTGGCATTTATTTTTAGCTCGCCAGCATACTTACCTTCATATTGCATCCATTCAAGATCGGCTTTACTGAGTTTGTTCAAAAGCAAAGGCCTGTCTTTACCCTGAGAGAATACACCCTCAAGTTTATCCCCACTGATATTCCCTGAAAATTTTGCCTTTATCGGGGTATCCTCAAACTTAATTTGTGTGTCGCTTACTTCAAACGAAGTAGGCACATGTGCACGCATATTTTGAAACACACTATCAATATTTAGGTGCTTGCCGTTGTCAGACACATTTAAGCCAATGGCTAAACCTTTGCCGTCTTCAAACTCCAACTTACCGCGCCATACACCGTCTACCTCAGCGCTAGCGATTGCTTTTGTCTGTGCTAAAAGCAATGAAAAAATGAACAAATTTATCCAATACAGTTTTTTAGTTAAGCGCATATTTAGTCTCTCCTTCGTCAATGAGGTATCTAAATTATTGAGAGTTAAGATTACTTAAAATTACTGCACGCATAATAAAAATATGATGAACGGTGAACATAGCTGATAAACGGAGCAAACCAACGAATGGATTCTAAAATCCACCGTCTCAATATCATAAGAATTATGCAGGAAAACTTTTTTTCGCCGATAACTGAGATAACTGAATAACACCGTGCGACGGTGATTTACCCTTGACCATTGCATTCGAGAGATTTCACCGTCCTCGCGCATAAATTGTTTTGTCTTCAATGAGATTTCACAGAGATGTTGACACTTTCTATCAAACATAAAATCGTCTTAACACTAACTTTGTTGGTGACCATTACTGCAATTTCTATCGGAACACTTAGCATTTACACAGCAAGAACCACGATATCAGAGCGCATGTTAACTACCGAATTACCAAACACCGTTAAGAAAGTCGCCGCGGATATTGACGCTCAAATCGGCCAAATGCAGACAATCGCCTCTCAAATAGCCAATGACCCGTTCATACACGATTGGGTAAGCAAGGATAAAGCCGAAAATGACGACGCATTGTTGATCGATAAACTCACCGATATCGCCCTTAGGCATGATTTATCCTCGGTATCATTTGCGGATAAGCAAACGAATAAGTATTGGAATCAAGATGGTTTTAAACGTGTATTGCAACCGGGTAAAGCTGACAATTGGTATTTTTCTTACGTAAAAAGTAAGGCCGAAAATATGGTGAGTATGCATACTTCATCAAATTCGGGAAAAACAAACTTGTTTGTCAATTTTCAACAAACTGATGGCAGGGGCTTATCGGGTACTGCACGCTCGTTTGATGATGTCGTTGAGATGATAAAAAATTACCAACTTGAAGATACAGGCTTTGTGTACTTGTTGGACAATAAAGGCTTTATTCAACTTCACAATGATCCTGCATTGAAAAACGCCGTGACTCTTAGTGAACACTACGGACAAAACCTAGATGCTCGCCTGTTGAAAAAACAAGCCTTTAGCGTAACTGAGCTTGTTCACAAAGGAAAAAGTGTTTTGGTAGCCACCGGTTACATACCGAATATGGATTGGTATTTGGTTGCCGAAATACCTAAAGAAGAACTATTTGCTTCAATAAACAAGGCAATATGGAAAATCGTCATTTGGTCATTAGTTATTGTGTTGATGGGGATTATTTTTACTAATTTTATGTCCCGTTCAGTGTCTAAACCAATAGACGAACTCGCCGCACTGTTTCAACGCTTGGGCGACGGTGACTCTGACTTGTCATACAGGTTGTCGACCAATGGGCAAAAAGAAGTGGCGATGGTTGCCAAAGGCTACAACAAATTTGTAGAAAAGCTGGAAAACGTATTTAATGAAGTCGCCGAAAATGGGATCAATTTGCGACAGGTTTCGAGTAAGTTAAAGCTCGATGCTGAATCAACAATGAAAGATGTCGAGCTCGGAACAGAAAGTACGATCAAAGTAGCTGAGCAGCTAGAGCGAGTCAGTACCGGAGCAACAGCAGTAGTTGCCAACGCCGACAAAGCAAATGACATCAGTCAAAACATTTCTACCAATGGCAAAAAGATCGCAGACGTCATTCAGCACTCTCAAGTAGAAATTAACCAACTTGCCAATAAGATAAATGATGTGGCTTCGGTGATAGCGTCACTGACCAGCAACACTGAGACAATTGCAGGTACTTTAGCAACCATTCAGGCCATATCTGACCAAACCAATTTACTGGCGTTAAACGCCGCTATTGAAGCCGCCAGAGCAGGTGATCAAGGCAGAGGCTTTGCCGTGGTAGCAGACGAGGTAAGAACCCTTGCCCACCGCACTGCCAATTCAACCAAAGAAATTCAAGCCATTATGGACGAACTCACCCAGTCCTCAGAAAATGCGACAAGCGAAATCAATTCGATTATAGTGCAATCCAAATCTTCGTCCTCATCCATTGCCACTGCACAAGAAATTTTGGCAGAAAACAGAGCGCTGTTTGAACAAATCGGCACACGCTGTGGACAAGTGTCTGATGTTGTCAGTACGCAATCCAGTTCCATTGACTCTATTCACTGCCATATGGAAGAAATTAGGGGTACCGCCTCACGAAATGTCGATAGCGCCCACCAAATCGCCGATCAAATAGGTAATCTTGAACAATTAGCGAGTCACTTAGAAAACTTAATGAGCCACTATCGGAAATGAGTTATTTGTATGTGTTACAGCGCTTTATCCAACCGGCTAGCCACTTCTCTTCGGTGGCTTGTTGTGGCGAGTTTTCTACTCGCTTCGTTAGCACCCTTTTGCAAGATTCACTGAACGCTTGATTCAGGTCTTTAGACTTTGCATCCATACCCAGCAACACCTGTAACAAGCCCCAACCTTGTCCTTGGTATCGTTCTTTTGCAGATACGCCTTCGCCCTTAAAGTTGACGTAATCTATCAAAGCGTACATGCCTAATTCTGTCTCTGCCAACGATAAAAAGCGGCGTTTGACGACTTGCTGAGAGGCGGGATTTTTCAAAGTACTTAAAATCAAAGGTAAAGATTGCTGCATGCGTTTGTGTATAAATTTGACTTGGTAGGGAAAGCTGGTACGTAAAAGTTGACGTAAATCCTTCATTTCTTGCGAGTCTTGCGCTTGTAAAAATAGGTCTTTGCTTCCCCATGGCGCATCTTTGGTTTTTAATAACCACATCGGTAAAGCGACGCCTTGCGCATGCAAATACTCAACTAAAGCAGGGAAGGTCTCCGTAAAGGGGCTTTGTAAACCTTCGGGAAACCAAATAAAGTGACCCAATCCCAAGCTAGCAAAAGATTCCCCCGCGTTCCAAGCAATCAAGTATTTTTCGTTTCCACCGGTCTCATTTTTATAAATTTTATCGCCAATTCGCTGTAGGTGTTCCTCAGTCAATTCAAGATTTTCTGCATACGAAACCGCACCAACAATACAACACAAAAAACATAAATATTTACATACTCTAAATAACATGTGTCCTTGATACCCCAATCATTCGAACAACTTCTCATTACTTAGCAGGACATGCTAGCTCAAATCGTACAAGAAATAAAAAAGGGCTACTTATTTCGGCAAGTAGCCCTTAATTTTTATATTTCAGTTGGGAAAGAACTAAGCTTTTTTGCGTGAAGCTCGCATAGAAAGTGCTAATAGCCCTAAACTAAGTAAACTCAAGCTCATAGGTGCGGATACTTGCACTGATGAGCCAAATGAACCGTCAACCAGCTCTTCACCAAAGAAAGCATCAACCAATACGAGATTCTCTAATGCAAAGTCTGCAATGCCGTCAGACAGCGCAGTGAATTCAAAGCTAAGTAAATCCACTACACCGGATGTAGGCAACAAAGGTGCGGTAAAATCAAGATTAAACACTTCAACCAACAAAGCGTCTACAAAGCTAAAGTCGTCAACCACCAAGTCATAGTCATTAAAACCGTTGAAGTCATCATCGATACTTGCATAAGGATCCGCTAAAGCCGCACCAGCAAAAGAGACCAAACTAGGGTCGAACACTAGATCTAGACCAAATTCGTAAATTTCATCCAAACGTGTGCTGCTATCAAAGTCAAAGGCGACATCGAGCGTAATGGTGTCACCCACATTCACGCCCGATGCATTTGAGGTAAAGACCAAGCCCGCTGATGAGCTAAAGCTCATCAGGGTGATTAAACTAGCAATTAATAGATTTCTCATTTGTTTTACTCCGCACAACGAGTTTTAGTACATAGGGTCTGGAGGGTTCTAGCATCTTCTCTGCTCACCACACCATCACCGTTAAAATCATATTCTGGGCGTACTGCCGAAGGATCTCTAATCAGGCGAACAAAGATAGCAAGATCTCTTCTGTCTATATCACCATCACCGTCAAAGTCCCCAAGCAATGCTTCTGTCTCTAGCTGCAGTGTTAGCACCACTGGATCGTGATCAGAGGCTCGGTAGGTATTGGTATTAATAAACTCAAGCGGTTTATCAATATCTGCCCGACCAAATCGACGTGTATCATTGTAGTCAAGCTCAGAAGGCTCATCTGCATTGATATGCCATTCAGTGACATCCACCACATCTTCTTTAGCCAAATCGTTAACAAGGGCATAGTCGAGTGAACCTGCCAAGCCACTAAACTCATAACTGTAAGCAAATGGCCCTTCAATCTCTCTGGCTATGTCTGTGTATCCTGCAGCTGCTAAAGCTAAAATTGGATCTTCTTTAGCATAAGCATTCAAATCACCCACAATCACTGTTGGTTCATCTGCATATTCACTTGCCAACCAAGCGGCTACCGCTATCGCCGCGCGTTCACGTGTGCGATTGCAATTTCCTTGGCCGTTAGTGCTGTCATCCCCTGCTCCGCACGACGAACCTTTTGATTTAAAGTGATTTACGTTTACAACGATGCTTCTGCCATTTTCAGTCAAGGCAAAACGCTGCGCCACTGAGGGACGATTTCTCGTCGTTCTGAACAGAGGCCCTTCATCGTCACTAATAGAATTAGTTTCCGTCAGTACTTTTGCTGGCTCAGTAGCTTGGACTTTTGCTGGTTTATATAAGATGGCAACCGTAATTTCGTCAGTTCCAACTGGCGCACCAAGGTCTACAAAATCGTAGGTTCCCTCTCCAAGTACCGAATTCAAGGCCTCTACTAGTTGAGCAATTGCACTGGTACTAGCAAAACCATCATTTTCGATTTCCATTAAGCCAACAATATCTGCATCTATCGCCACAAGCGCATTCACAATTTTTGCTAATTGGCGCTCATACTCAGCAAAATTGTCAGCACCACGCGAAGTAGGAAATGCATTCCCTAAGCCATCACCATTAAACAGATTGAGCACATTAAAACTGGCAATTTTTAGGTTGCCTTCAACAATCTCTGGGAAAGGAGTTCTTGGGTTAACATCATTAATTTGAATCGAATTTACAGGACGCAAACGATAGCTACCGAACGCTTCATCAAGTACCGCGGCAAACCCAAATACCTTAGTGCCAACTCGAAGCGTATTGTCTGGCAACAAACCACCTACGGGGAACTCCAATACCTCAGGTGTGCCATTCGCACTATCATCTAAGATAATCTGATTGCGCTCATTTTCTTCAAACAAGGCGTTAGCCTCTTCACTACCTGCGATGAATAGATGAGTAGGGCTGTACAAACGACCATTTGACACAATCACTTCGCCAAACTGTACAAGGCTATCATTGTCAGAAATTGTTAGCTCATCACTAAACTCGACCAACATGTTCTCATAGGCTTCAGGCGCATCGACAGAAGCAAACGGTAAACTAATGGTCGTCGCTAATTGTGACATGACGTTAATCGATTGCGCGCAATCTAAATAAGTCTCGCTTGCTTCTAAGCTGGTTCGGCCTGAGGTCTCCTTAACAGTCCCGATCACTCGTACAAGATCACCCATAACTGGAAGTAATGTATCGACAGAGTATTCGATGAATAAGCCTTCGGATGTCAGTGGGTTGCCGTCTTCGTCTGCGAGTTTTTCTTCTTGTACATAAAACCCGCCTAGTGCTGGGAAAACACCTGTCACTGCAGCTTCAACGACTTTGGTTTGTCCGCCCATTAATGTTGCAGAAGCAGAGCCTTGGATCGAGCTGATAAAGGTCGCTTCTGCGCCACACATGCCTAGTTCAAGATCGCCACCACCTTGGTCACCGCCACCATCTGAACCACCACCAGCGGAAAGGCCATCAGGTCCTGAGCCAGGCGTGCCAAAATCTCCGTCACCGTAAACACTAACGTTTTCTTCAAACCAGTTAGAACCGAGGTTGTTATCCAAAGCAGCGCTAATTAAGGTCATCGACGCACCATTGGGGTCCGGGAAACTCGCGCCATTGTCGTATTCCACGATATCTAACAAGTCTCCATTTGGAGATTCAATGATTAGCTCATCAGTACCATTGCCCATTGATATACCAGAATATTCGTAAACAGCTTCAACACCGCCGTTAATAGCTGGATCGCTCATTCTTGCGAAAACAGCATAGGTACCCCCCGCAACAAAAACCAAGTCATTAATAACATGACTGTCGTTGTCAGCATCTTTTATCACATAACCTAAGAGATTAATCACTGTCGGCGTTGTATTTAGTATTTCAAAGTACTCACCGTTGCCATCTGACACGCTGCGTGGATTTTGCATGATTTCAGTGATCACTAGCGTAACAGGGGGGAGTTCAGCACTACCAGGCGTACCAAAATCACCATCACTGAAAATGTTATTGGTGTCTTCTGCCCATTTATTACCAACATTGTTGTCACCTGAAAAATCAACTAGCACCATAGAGGCGCCATTAGGATCAGGAAAATTAGGGCCACCATCATACGCGATTTCGTCAACGACATTCCCATCAGGATCGACGACAACTAATTCATCGGCACCGTTAGATAGAGCCATTTGAGAGCCATAAGCATAATCTATGCTTACTCCGCCATTTGCACTGGTATCGGCGTTTCTACCCAAGATAACAAAGTGACCAGGTGCGACAACCAAGTCTTCATCGATGATAAAGCTGTCGCTATCAAAATCTTCAATAGTCCAGCCATTCAAGTTGATTGCTTCTACCGAGTTATTATAAAGCTCGAACCATTCGCCATTTGCGTCACTGACATTCCGAGGGTTTTGCAAAATTTCGGTAATAATGATCTTGCTTTCTGCAGGTGATACGAGGTTGCTTCCACCGCCATTGTCACCGCCACCGTTGTCACCGTCTCCGCCGCCGTCGTTGCCATCACTACAAGCGTCAGTCGCATAAAAATATTGCGCCCACTCTGGGAAATCTATGAAAGGGTTGCGATTTCCTTGTAAAGCGTAAATCTTGTCATGGCGTATGCGTTCAGCTTCATCTACAGGATCAGCTTGATGCCATTCCCACAGGCGGCACAAGCGCCCAAGCTCAGTGGTGCCAGTAGACGTTAAACCATCTACTAAGACTAGGTCAGGCGTGATATCTTCGCCAAGACCATCGTAGCGCATGTCCATATAGAACATCATCCTAGCTACGTCACCTTTTATCTCGTCACGAGGTTCAAACGAGTCACCATCCACACGATTGCCCGGTGCTTCAACGTAAGGCTCATCACTGGCATCAAAATCTAAATTACCACGACGATTGTTAACGCTAACATCGGTTGCTCTCAAATGATGAATATCAGTAAAAGCTTCCGCTGGAATTGTGACTTCCTGACCATTTACCAGTCTGACACCGGTTAAATCTCTAAAGCCATGACTTTGTGGCCAACTGTGCTCTCTATTCCAATCCGTGGTATCACCACCGTTTAGATTTTTCGCACGTGATTGTCCGGTGTACCACAAAATGACGTTGTTTGTATCTGTTGGATCTTCATCGGTAATGGTTAAAGCAGTCCATACCTGACGATAAGTCAAAAATACCTGTTCTGTAGAAATAGCTTCATTTAACAACGGACGTAAAAACATCTCATCAGTAATACCCATATCTATTTCAGTTAACACCGCTGCATAGTAAGCAGAAGCGTCAAAAGTATCTGGGTCTTTGACTAGGGTCACAGGATCACAGTTTTCACATGTGCTACCTGTAGGCGGTTCGGGGTCGGGATCTGGATCCGGTATAGTGCCGTCAGCGAAGCTGCCAACTGGAAATGGCGAGGCGGCGGTAGTGTTAGATGACTCGCCATCTAAGGCATTTCTGCCACTAAACTGCCAATTTGACAATAGAAAACTGCTGCCATCTGGCCCCGTGCCTTGATTGCGGTATGCCCAACCATCAAGGTATTCCCAAG
This sequence comes from Agaribacter flavus, assembly GCF_042646125.1. Taxonomy (NCBI): domain Bacteria; kingdom Pseudomonadati; phylum Pseudomonadota; class Gammaproteobacteria; order Alteromonadales; family Alteromonadaceae; genus Agaribacter; species Agaribacter flavus. The sequence continues at coordinate 766 of NZ_JBHRSW010000010.1, read as the reverse complement.
CTTGGTTGGTGCCATCAGTGTTTACATCTCCGAACACATCCACAACTACACCGTTGCAATACAACTCAATGGCGTCGTCACCGTTGACTGACATTGCGCCACTCGTATAGCTTGGAGCAAAGCCCATGTACGCGCTAAAATTAGACGATTCGGAGGCTACATAGATATATGAGCCGGCATTAACACTGCCTGCCGGAAAATCAAATTCTGGACTAGTAGTTGTGCCACCACCATTGTTAGCAGAACTGATACCGCAAACACTTAAGTCTGCAATGTCTTGACTAACAAATAATTCGACCGCTTTGGGTGTACCACCTGATAGAGGGCCATCAATGACCCCCGTGATGATGATCTCTTGTGCGTAAGCACTATGCATTGCTGCTGAAGCGGACAGCAACAACGATAGTTGTTTTAGGTTCATAAGGTATTCCGTCATTATTGTTTTTATACTCATTATCTACATCAAAAAAGTAAGCACTTTTTACAATGCAGATAAGGTATATAGCATGTCGCATAACAACGCAGTTTGGAAGAGAAACATGACAAATTAATTACAAATAAATGATTGTTTAACTGCCGCTTTTAGTATTTTTGTTGACCAAATAGGCCAATATTTTCACACGTAATTTGTAAGGCATTGTTAGTTAAAGGATTATGACTGGAAAACTTTGTAATATTTGAATGCGGATTATAAAACTGACATCCCGCACCCATTTTAAGAATAAATTTGTTGATAGTGGTAGCCCAAGCAGTTGACGATAGTATG
>NZ_JBHRSW010000009.1:6159-30561 GCF_042646125.1 Agaribacter flavus | reverse complement strand
CGCGGCATTAAACTTAAATCAGACAGTTGTACAGAACGGTCTAAAATGATCGGTTACGCAATAAAGTCGATATCGTGCTGCTCACAAAAATCCGACACCGGTGACCGGCGCAGCCAATACCAGCAGTGCATGCATTTCACACCGACGATGATATTACCCAAATAGGGGGTTAACAGGGCTATCAGCGTTTAGGGTGAGTCATCGATTTTCTCGTGGACTAGAACGTTGCTTTTATTATCGATAATGGAGACTACAGCAATCTGGAGAGATGTTTGGATAATGTCATGCCACTTGCATTCGCAACTGTCACGCCATAACCTGACCACTCATTAATATGAGGTTTACGCGTACTAGCATGTTCATTTTTGAGACAGAAAGATTAATCGTTAGAGAGTGGCTAGATAGCGATCGGCCAAATTTCTATGAAATGTCAGCGGACAAAGATGTAATGAGGTACTTTCCTAATACTCTGACAAAAAGCGAATGTGATGGAGTTGTAGTGAGATTGAAAGAGCTTCAAGCAAAGAATGGATACTGTTTTTGGTCTTGTGAACTTAAAGCAAGTAATGCTTTCATTGGTTTAGTTGGCTTAAATAAAATAGAAGATGGATTACCATTTTCGCCTTGTGTAGAAATTGGTTGGCGCCTTTCAAAAAAATATTGGGGGCATGGTTTCGCCACTGAGGCTGCGAAAGAATGCTTAAATTATGGATTTCAAACGTTAAACTTAAACAAAATTGTTTCCTTTGCTGTTAAAGATAACGTCAATTCAATTAAGGTTATGGAGCGGATTGGTATGGTTAACTCCATGAATAATTTTGAGCACCCCAAGGTGAGCATTGCGCATTTAAAAGAACATGTCCTTTATGAAGCCCATGTGTGAGATAACAAGTATAGCTTGCCAGATTCACTGGGTTCACCGCACAAACAAGGGTTATATTTCAAGAAAAATAAGGTCTCCCATGACCACAGTTACCGCTATGAGGCAGCTATCGAGCAAATCGGTTTGAGGAGTGATTTGACGGTTCAGATAATCTATCCAAACACTCGTATCCGCGAGTATCATTCATTATTCCTCATTTCATCGAGGTCACCATCCCACCTAATGTTTCCCCTCACCCCCCTGATTGAATGTTAAGTCGTCGTTGACAACGCGTTATGCCGCTTGTATTAATAACCGTCACGCCATAACCTGCTAATTTGTTATTCAAGTGATAGCTACTCGCGGATGAACTCATTGGCATCAAAGCGAGGCTGAAAAAAATCGCACCCCAAGCAGAGGGTAGGGAGTCTTAGACTATATGTTTTTATTTACAGTTAGAGGAACACATGGATATAAATAACATTATTACATTTATCGCTGTTGCCACACTGTTGGTAATATCTCTTGGCTCGAATGGCTTTCTTATCGCAAAAACGGTTCCTTTGTTACCGCTGTTAACTTCGGCAGGTGGAGATGAGTAACAGGCAACAAATCATCAATGAGGCATTGCTTCGGGTAGATGGCGTACTTCCTGGGAGTAAACATGATAAGCACCTCAAAATGTGTATTAGCCCATTTGTGTTTTATCGAGGTTCATCCCAACTTTTTTACCATGACATCCAGGCGGGCTTACTTGATTTACCTGAGAGCAGTTCTGTACCCCTCACGACGATTATGGGCGACTGTCATACTTCCAATTTTGGCTTCTTTACTGAAGAGGGGAGCTTTGGTGAGCAAATTGTTTTTTCTTTAAACGATTTTGACGATGCCTGTGTTGGTCATGCGATTTGGGATATTTCTCGTCTCATGGTGAGTTTAGTGTTAGCAGTTGAGCACTGCAGGGGCGTGGTCGATGGATATTATTTGGCTGAAAAGGACTACAGCGATAAAAAGGCAGTGGGCAACGAACAAATGTATGCGGCTCTCAATGCAATGCTCGATGCTTACATGCTAGTCTTAGAACAAGGTTTAAGTAAAAAGGCAATAGATCAGCACTTTCTCGATCTTGCATTTAATGATTTTGCGACACCGTCTGCTTTGTCTAAGCGCTATAAAAAAGCCAAAAAAATAGTATTAGGGGGTGAAGCTTTTTTGTCTAAAAGTGCATTGGCGAAAGCAGTGGATTTACAGACCTACCCACTTAAGTTTAAAGCTGATAGTGACAAATTTTTACCTTTGGTCGATGGTAAGTATTTAGCGACTAAGCAGGCAATTGCGCCTTATTTTTTCCATGAGATACTAGACATTGTTGCCAGACTTGGCTCTGGGACGGGGTCGGCAGGTTTAGAACGCTACTATGCCCTAGTTGGGCCTAGCGAACTCACTGAGATTGAACACTTGGCTCTTTGTCATGTGGTCGAAATAAAGCAACAACGAGAAGCCGCACCTATCTATTACTTCCCAAACTTACACCATCAAAACAAACTAAATCCTGCGCATCTCACAGTTAAGTGTCAACGCCGAATGCAGCGACGAACAGACTTTATATTGGACGAAGCATATTTTGACGACCGGCATTGGTTGCTGCGGTCTCGTCATCACGCAAAAGTAGGGATGGATCCTGAGCATATAGGTATTGGCAAGGTTAATGCTGAGCAGGGTGGGTTTGCATTTTATGCCAGTGCGTGTGGGCAAGAATTAGCGAGAGCGCACTGTAGAGGAGATCGGTTTTCTCTTGACTATGAACGTGCCCAATTAGCTTATTTGCAAAAGCAAAAAACGCGCTTAATTGATTTAGCCACAATGTATGCCAAGCAGGTTATGCAGGATTGGCGGTATTTGTGCGAGCGCGAAAAAACCTAGCAAAGGTACAGTTAATACTTGTGCTGCCTTTGGCCTATACTGCTTGGGAGTTTTAGCCTAGGGAAAGGAGCAGTATGAATGCGAGTGCCATATAGTCAATGGAAATGGGTGGTATTTGTCCTTATCACATTTTTGAGCCATAGAGTGGTGGCAGAGCCACATTTAGGATCAAATCTACCACAAGTACAATTAGCGAAAGTATTTAAAGGGCATGATGTATCTGAATATCTTGTCAGTGAGAAATATGATGGTGTGCGTGCAATTTGGAAAAATAAAAAACTGGTCACAAGAAACGGTCACCGGATTTATGCGCCTGCTTGGTTTACGGAGGGTTGGCCCGACACATGGTTTGACGGTGAGCTTTGGTTCGCACGTGGTAACTTCGAGTATGTGATGTCAACTGTCAGTAAGGACATACCTCTTGACAAAGAATGGCGTAATATCCGCTTTATGGTCTTCGACCAACCCAATAATCAGGATACCTTTGAACAACGCTATCGCAATTACAATACGCTTGTCGAAGAGACGCAGTCAAACTATTTATTGTCAGTAAAACAACTCAGTTTCACCAATAACCACAGCTTATTTGAGTACTTGCAAGAGCTTGTTGATGCAGGCGCTGAAGGCTTGATGCTGCACAAGAAAAATGCTCTGTTTGAAAGTGGTCGAACAGGGAATGTAATAAAACTGAAAACACATCAAGATAGCGAGGCGAAGGTACTTCGTCATATTGAAGGTCAGGGTAAGTACAAAGGTTTGCTCGGTGCTTTATATGTCGAATGGCTGGGATCTGATGGAAAAGCGGTAAGGTTTAAAATTGGTTCTGGATTTAGTGACTTGCAGCGAGCAAACCCGCCGACCATAGGCAGTCAAATTACCTTTAAGTATTATGGTTTAACTCGACGGGGTATCCCAAAATACGCGAGTTTTATCAGGGTGCGCAGTGAAGTAAATCAAGTGGACTAGCCGTGTAGATTCTGACCAGTCTGAATGCGGACTTATAAGGGTGGCGGAGGCGTTTGTGCTTGTCTCTAGTTTAGGGTAACTACAGTTTAGACTCGACACGCTGTAAGATCGTTTCTAAAAAAATATTTGTGCTCTCTTTTGCTGCTTGTGCATTGCCAGACTTGATGCTTTTGAAAATCAATTCATGGGTATTGACGAAATCGTGCTGATCTTCGTAAATGTAGTTTTGGTATCGCGTGCTGACGCGAAGCGCGGTGTTGATGAAATCCTTTAATTGGATAAAAAAACGGTTACCGCTGGCTTCTAAAATTGCACAATGAAAGGCTATCTCAGAATCTAGAGCGTCATCAAGGCCATCTTTGGCGTCAGACATGCGCCCCAATGCTTTTTCGATATTTTGCAAATGAGTGGGCGTGGCATTTTTAGCGGCAAGTTCGGCCGCCACGGGCTCCATGGCTAATCTAACTTGTAAAAACTCTTTGAGTAAAATGAGAGAAGGCTTACTTTTGAGTATCCATGAAAGAATATCCGTATCAAACATATTCCAGTTGTTTTCTGGCAGGACTCGAATACCTTGTTTGGGGCGAGATGAAATCAAGCCTTTTGCAGACAACATCTTCACCGCTTCTCGTGTTGAGCTGCGGCTCACTTCAAATTCTTCGCAAATTTCTGCCTCTGAAGGCATACCCTGACCCACTGGGTACTTACCATTAATAATAGCGAGGCCTAGAGTATGGGTGAGTTGTTGCGTAAGATTATGAGGGAGCTTCATAGTAATAACTGCTATTAATTAATACTTATAAGAAATTTCTTATATCGTAGCCATAATAAGTTACTTTTAGTTATTTGCATATAATTTTTTGCGCTTACTTGAATTTAGGTAAGCGCTTAACCTTTTTTCTTATACTTTAGTCAATTTAAACACCAAACCACTTTGCGGAACGACAATGGGCAACTGCATACCGAAGTGCATTAGTGCTTCGCCTGAAAAATGTTTACCTTCAATTGTGCTTAGTAATGACGGCGTATATTCTTTTAAATTTGTTGGCCAAACCAAATTAAATTCGTAGATCGCGCCTTCGTCTAGACCTTTAAAACGATATATTGGTGGTTGTGTGCGTCGGCTCTCCAAAATACTGTTATATGCAAACAAGGCTTGAGATTTATCTTGAGATACAATCCCAAAGTTAATGTTGTTGCCGTCTGTATCATAGCGGTACAAATCCCCAGTATGAATTAATTCACGGTGGGTTTTGTATAAGCCTGTACCTTCTCTGAGTGCTTGCTTCTCAGCGTCACTGAGTTCACGCGGATCCATTTCCATGCCCATATGGCAGAACATAGCAGTCGAAATACGCATATCAATTGGCATAATCCGCCCAGTAATATGACATTCTCTTGGTCCTACGTGAGAGCCTAGCAAATTGCTTGGGATGAAGAACGACGCCCCGCGCTGAATGCTGAGTCTATCCAGTGCGTCGTTAGAATCTGATGTCCACACTCTGTCGGTATGTTGCAGTACACCATAGTCAATCCGTGCACCACCTGAAGAACAGCTTTCGATCTCGACATGTGGATGGGCGGCTTTTACACGGTCAATCAAAGCGTATACAGCTAAGGTTTGCGCGTGGATACAGCTTTTGCCGTTTTGGTCGCCTGTATGGTTGATGTCGCGATTCATATCCCACTTTATGTATTCAATCTGCGGGTATTCGCGCAACACCGCATCCATTTGCGAAAACAAGTAGTCGCAAACCTCTTGTCGCGTCAGATCCAGTACAAGTTGATGACGGAATGCGATCTGAGGATTACCTTCGGTTGAAAGCACCCAATCAGGATGTTGCCTAAATAAATCGCTGTCTGGATTCACCATCTCTGGTTCAAACCAAATGCCAAATCCGAGTCCTAGACCAGTGACATGACTGATGATTTCGTGCAAACCTTCGGGGTATACTGCCTTGTCGACTATCCAGTCCCCCAAGCCTGCGCGGTCATGATTGCGCCCCTTAAACCAGCCGTCATCCAATACAAACCGTTCTGCGCCAACATCAGCCACAATATCGGCCAATTGCTTTAAGGTCTCTGTATCGTGGTCAAAATAGATCCCTTCCCACGTATTGTAATGCACAGGTCGGGGTTTATTGTGAAACTGAGGATTGAGCAATTCGGTGCGTACATAACGGTGAAATTGCTGCGATAAACCGTTAAAGCCTTCACTACTGTAGCTTACGAATAATTCGGGGCTATTGTAGCTTTCGTCTTTAGCGAGCGTAATTTCGCCGGCTCCGAGTAGTTCGCCCATTTGCGCATAGGTGCGTTGTTCAGGGAGTAGCTCAACTCGGGTGCGGTGATTGCCGCTCCAGGCTAGGTGGAAACCATAACATTCACCTTGGTCTTCATTAGTATTGGCGGCGTGCAGCACTACCCCTGGAAAGTTGTCGTGCGAGGTTTTGCCTTTGCGATTTTCTCGCGTGTAGGCACCCAAAAATAAGTCAATACTAGTTGTTTGAAACTCGTATGACCAACGCCCTTCAAATGACATGATTTTGGTAATGTGATCAGGAATGGCAATCGTCGGAGCCGCACAGTCGTTAACGGATATGTCTGTTTCTCCAAGATTGGTAACGGTAGTCGAAGCTTTCAATACATTAGAGCGATGAAATGCTAGTTGATGGCTAAGCTGGATATTTCTGGTTTTATCTACAGAAACAAATTTGACCTGTGAGTCATTTTCTTGAATGACTTCAACCAACTTAGCACCTACTGACCAAGCGATACCTTGATCACTTAGGCTAATTCCGGGGTGGCCTGTAAAGCCATTGCCAAGACAGGGGCTAAGTGACAGTGGCACTTCGTGAACTAAGGCGCATTTGGGTTCTTGACGCATGTGTAATGTCGCGAGCATAGCCTCACTAGTCGCTGAACTCAGCTTTTTACCGAAGTAGTGAATCACCGGTGTTTGCCGCCTACAATCAAAAATCAGGCTGACCTTTGGGCTATTAATATGAACGAAATTGGGTACTGATGTCATGCGTACATTCCGACTGTTGTGCTAATGTAAATGTTGTTAATACAGCTTGTTTTTTTCTGCTAATAGACAATAATAATGCAAATAAATTAATAAATCATATAAATATGTTAAATATTTAATGAGCTTGGATTACATATTCTCTGAATACGTATAAAAAGCAAGAACATAGGTTAAATATATTATGTTAGGTGTATGCTATTACCCTGAGCACTGGCCACAAGATATGTGGCAACAAGACGCGATTGAAATGCGAGCCTTGGGTCTGACTTATGTGAGGCTGGCTGAGTTTTCTTGGTCAAAGTTAGAACCACAAGAAGGAACTTACAATTTTGATTGGTTAGACAAGGCTATAGCAGTACTCGCTGAGCAAGATTTAAAAATCATTTTATGCACGCCAACGGCCACGCCACCGAAATGGTTAATCGACAAATTTCCCGATATTTTGCCGGTGGATATCAACACAGGCACGACGAGAGGGTTTGGCTCTCGTCGCCACTATGACTTTTCTAGTGAAAATTACTTTAGGGAGTCGATGCGTATTTCTGAAGTGATGGCTAAACGTTATGCCAGTCACCCTGCAGTAGTTGGCTGGCAAACAGACAATGAAATTGCCTGCCACGACACTACGCATAGCGGCAGTGACAACGCAAAACACGCTTTCCAAGCTTGGTTAGAGAAGCGCTACGGGACTATTGAAAGTTTAAACGAGGCTTGGGGAACCATATTTTGGTCGATGGAGTATCAAGACTTTTCGCAAATTGAGTTGCCAATTTTGGCTGTAACCGAAACACACCCCTCACATCAACTTGCCTATCGTCGTTTTAGCTCAGAACAAGTTGTTCGATACCACGATGCCATGATCGCCGTGCTGAAAAAACATTGTCCAGAGCATTTTGTTACGCATAATTTTATCCCGATGACAGATACGCAAGCCGATAATTTTGCCCTTGCTGAAAAACTCAATTTTGCTTGTTACGACAATTACCCCCTAGGAAGAACAGACTTGTTTTTTGCTGATCGAGATACCGACACATTTAAGCGGTACATGCGAACGGGGCACCCTGATTTTGCTAGTTGCTCTTTTGATCATGTTCGCGGGATCAGTAAGGATAACTTTTGGATTATGGAGCAACAACCAGGCCCGGTAAACTGGGCTCATCATAATCCGCGACCCTTGCCAGGCATGGTCAGGTTGTGGTCTTGGGAGGCGGTGGCTCACGGTGCCGAGACGATTTGCTACTTTCGATGGCGGCAAGCTGCGTTTGCACAAGAACAAATGCATGCCGGCATTAAACGAGTGGATAACTCTAAGTCTGTTGCGTGGCAAGAAATTGAGCAATTTAGGGATGAATTAGCAGAAACCGAGTTTGATTTAACAGCCAGCGTCAACAGTTCTGTCGCCATGATTATGAGTACCAGTAATCAATGGGTAACAGAGATAGAACGTCAGGGTGACAGTTTTGATCACCAACTGGTTGAGTTTGAGTATTACAGCGCCTTGAGACAACTTGGTATTGATGTTGACTTTGTATCACCCAATGCTGATTTATCGTCTTACAAGCTGGTCGTTGTGCCCTGTATGCCTATTGTTGATAAGGTGCTCATCAGTGCATTGGAAGCAAGTCCTGCACATATCGTATTTGGCCCAAGAAGCGGTGCAAAGACCGAAGAGCTAACGCTTGCACCTGAATTAGGACCAGGCAATATTCAGCGTTTAATCCCCATAAAGGTAGAGAGCACGGAGACCTTACGCGCTGATTGCACCATGCCCATTTTATATAAAGGCGCAAGCTATTCTGCGGGGCGTTGGAATGAAGAGTTAGCAATCGGTGAAGGGGTGAAAACTATTGCGCGCTTCAGCAATCAGCAAGCTGCTGTCGTGCAAAATGACAAAATCACCTACCTTGCTACTTTAAGTGATGTAGAATTTTTGCGTGTACTATTGAACGACCTCGCGGTTGCTTGCGGAGTAAAAACCTATCTTCTGCCCGAAGATATTAGGTTGTCACAACGCGGTCAGTTTGGTTTGCTATTTAACTACTCGGCACAGGCTAAACGGGTGGATTTAGGCGCGAGCGAGCAGCTAGAATTTGTCTTGGGTAGTGAAGAGGTTGCGCCTTATAGTTTGTCTATTTACAAGCGCGTGTGAGAGCAAAACGCTCTTGCACCCTCAATCTGTAGACCCTAACAGACAATAGTATCTTTGCCGTTGTTCTTTGCTTTGTAGAGCAGGGTATCGGCGTGTTCAAAGGCCGCATCAAAGGTCGCGTGCTCTTTGAGCATTGCCGCCCCCCCACTCGCAGTAATTCCGCTTATGGGTAGTTCAGGATAGGGGGGTGCTTTTATCGCTGTGCTTAGTTTTTGGCAAAATTTACTGAGGTTGGATTGGCTATCACACCGGAGTAAAATAACAAATTCCTCACCTCCCCATCTTGCTACGACGTCGTCATTTCTGATGGTGTCCTTGATCACATTTACGGTGGCGCAGATAACACCGTCACCACAAACATGACCATAGGTGTCATTGACCTGTTTAAAGTTGTCTATATCAATAATCACGATAGCAAAATCATCTAACTGTTGTTTGTTATTTAGTTCAACTAGCACTCGTTCAAGGCCTTGCCTGTTGTAGGCACCAGATAAATTGTCCTTGTGCGCGAGCTCTTTGAACAACTTATTTTCTCTGTTGAGTTTAGAAATTTGTACAGACTTGGTATTTACATTTAGTCTTAGGTTGATGTAGTGAAATAGCATCTCTGATATCAGCGCTAAGCCCAATAACACGCTAATTAATAGATAAAGTGTTTCTTTGCTCAAGTATTTCCCCGTCATACTAATAGAGTGTAGTGAAAATGCATGCTCGCCTTTTGGAAAAGGGAAAGGTACATCAATGCCAATGGCGAGTGCGTCGCTAATGTCTGGTTTGGTGTCGATTGGTTTGACATCAAATTGTTCAATCCACCAGTCTGCAACGCGAAGATCAGCGCTTGAAATACTTACCGGCGAATAAAATTTGTGTGTCTCAATATTTACAAAGTTGAATTTAGCCCCTTCAAGCTTCTGAATTACCTGACTATCCTGCTCGCTGCTTTCCGGTTTTTTATCATGCTGAAAACTGTTTCTGATAAAAAAACGAATATAGTTCGAATCACCTGAGTAATCTAAGTTGATGCTAATATCATCGAAGTTTGAGAGATCCACACTGTCGAGTGTGTCTTTGGGTGACAGTAATATGGTGAGCGAGCAAAAGGGGTAGGGGGTATCTCCGTTTACTCTGCATAACCAGGCATTTTCTTGCTGATCGATCCACTCGAATTCGGTATCACCGCCTTCTCTAGCGTCGGTATTTGCATAAACTCGCGAGGGTGAGATGGTTTCTATGTTTAGCTGCTTTTTGGGTAAGTAATCATAACAAGCAACTAATAGGATACTCATGCCTATTGCGACCAGTTTAGATTTTTTTAGATGTACATGAGCGTGTTGAGAGTCCATCCATTACTCAATTTAAGTCAGTGTTTATTATAAAATTAATACGATATTACACGACGAATTGTTTATTGTTAACATAAATTTAACGATTGATAGCATGTATTGAAACAAGAATACAGGTGGGATGAATAGAAAACCCACCTGAATGCTCAACTGCGACCTCTAGGCCGCAGCAGTGCCTTTCAATTGCTCTAAAGTAAATTGAGGAAGCTCTTTGTACAGTAACCAATTTAACAAAAGTGCCAGCCCAATCGAACTGAATAAAGTGATAAACATTTGATGGATAAAATGCAAGTTTAATAGACTGGCTAATATCCCGCTCTCTATATCGATAAGACCATAGCCTTTAAAACTCAAGAAACTATAAAACACTACGCCGTAAACAACCGAAAAAATACCCGCTGTTGCATGTACATTGCGGAATACTAGACCCAATATAAATACGGATAATATTGGCATGCTGAGTAAACCGTAAAGTTGTTGAATCAGGTTAATGATGCTGTCGGCTTGTGCGTAAACTTGTACTAGCAAGAGCGAAATCACCGTTATTAAAATGGTGACAAAGCCACTTAACATCGGTACGTTTGGCTTATCATTGACATAGGCTTCGTGTATGTCACACACATACAGTGCAGTTGCAGAGTTTAAGTTACTATTGAAGGTCGTTAATACTGCAGCTGCCATGGCTGCCGCAAAAATACCGCTTAGCCAACTTGGTAACAAATCACCCACCAAGGTGCCGTAGGCAGAATCGCCGATGTCACCGTAGAGTTTAAAAGCAACAATACCTGGAATAACAATAATAGAGGGCACAATCATAAAGCGAATAGCCGCGGCCGCGAACACACCCTTTTGCGCTTCTTTAATATTGGGTGCCGCCATAGCTCGCTGAGTGATGACTTGATTGGTGCCCCAATAGAACATTTGAATAAAAATCATGCCGGTGAATAAAGTATGCCAAGGAATAGGCGAGTCATTGTCACCGATTAGGGTTAAACGTTCGGCTGGAATGCCTTCAAAATTAAAGTCGATAGCAACAAGCGCTAATATGACAACCAACACCGCCATAACCAATAAAAGTACTCCTGAGTACGTATCGGATACCGCGACCGCACGCAAGCCGCCAAATATTGCATAGACTGCGCCTACAATGGCAAAAGCAATTGCGATATACATTAAAGGTGCTTGTACATTAAACATATTCTGCATAAACAGTGCGCCAGAATATATCACCGCTGGGCAGAAAATAAGTGCGCTACCCAAGAAAAACAACAGGCTAATGATCGCGCGGATGTGCTTGTTGTGATAACGCTTTTCAAGAAGCTCTGTCGTGGTTGTGCAGTTATAGCGATAGTAAACAGGCAAAAATACTTTTGCCAAGATGATGAGGCCAATCACGGCAGCAAATTCCCATAGCGCGAGAAGTGCCATTTGATTGCCATTCATGCCGACTAGTTGGTCTGTACTCAAATTCGTTAAGGTAATTGACCCTGCGACAAAATACCACGCTAGGCCACCGCCCGCGAGAAAGTATTCTTTGTTCTGGTTGGACTTTCTATCGCTCTTTCCTCGGCAATGCATATAAGTAGCAAAGCCAATTAATGCCGTTACAAATAAAAATACGGCCACTTGTATCGTTTGGCTACTCATAAATTAACTCGCTGTGGTGTCTTTACTTACTTCGATTTTCACTGTCTTGATTTTGTTGTGCGAAGTAAGTTGGTTGTGTTTAGTGATCAATACATTAACTTGGAACAAAGAAATCAGCATAGCGTACATGGGGGCTAAATATCCTTTTTTCCGAAGCTCATCTAGGGCTTGATTGTCTATACTTTGGATCTTGTCCTCGTCTACGGTGATTAAACCTTTGATAACAGCAACTTCACCACTTTGATAGTGAACTTGTAAATCAACAGCTTTAAGTAGGTCTAGCTTATTCAAAGCTTCTGTAAACTCGTAAGTTTGACGCATATGCCCTAGTTCGGCCTCGAGTAGCTGCGTTTTTTCACTCAACAGTGGGCTTGCTTTACCCTCTGATGTGAACAGCGGTAATCCAGTCTCATTGCTAAGGTCGCTACTGCTCTCATCAAAGCCAATAGTGCATTGCTTTTCGTTTTCAGGAGATTGCATTAAAAATAGCGGATACGTCCGAAAACTTGTGGGTTGAAATACACTTTGCCAAGTCTTGTCTTGTACAAATAGATTTTCTTTTACTGTAAAACTCATCATTGCTGAGAGTACAATTTGACCTGCAGTGCTACTGCGTGTCATGAATACGGGGAAGCATGTGGCAGCATTTGCCACCTCGTGTGCTTGTAAATTGCACACGTGTTGCGAAGCAGCATGTTTTATCATTGCATCTTCGCTCAGTTTTAAATCTTGATGATCCTTGCTTTTCAGCTCTGTGAGTTTAGCCATAATGATTAAATCTAATTCCTACTGTTGATTGGCAGCTAACCACTGCTCAATATAGTTGCGATGGGAAGGCAGTTGTTGCAACATTTGAGTGGTAATTTTTTGGTTGCGCTGAATGATGATGTCTGCCTGTTGTTGTTCGTTGTATAGATGCTGTTGTTTGTTAAAGTCAGGTTTAAAGCCCATCCCATATAAGACATATTGGTAACTGGCGGCCGGAAACAACTCAATAGCACTCTCGAAGTCCGCTTGAGTGGGGCCTCGATAACCCCAGACTTGCATGTCTTCTTTTAAGCTATCTGGAATAGTATCGGGGTTGGTATGCGCCTGCCAGTAGGGCTCTGGGCGTTTGGTTAACATATAGTGAAGCTTTAGGAAATCGATGATCCTGCCCCACTTGTACTGCAATTGCTGATTGAAGCGCTTGGCAATTGTGGGCATGACTGCAGCGTTTGGCGGCAAGTTCTCTGCTACGAAGCGCGAAGAAATCTCTATCAACATAATAGCCGTTGCTTCGAGTGGTTCAACAAAACCCGCAGCCATACCAATCGCCACGCAGTTGTTTTTCCAGAAAATCTCTCGATGGCCCGATTGATAAGTGATTTTACGAACACTTTTATCGCTTCCTGCACCTTTTAAGTACTTTCTTAAATTAGCTTCTGCTTCGTCATCACTTAAAAACTGACTCGAATAAACATGGCCTACACCACGGCGATGAGATAGCCCGATATCCCAAATCCAGCCTGCATTTTGCGCGGTAGCTATCGTATGTGAAGCAATGGGGCTGTCGGGAGAGTCGTAAGGGACTTGAATAGCCAAGGCGGAATCGTTAAACAGGTACTTGTCAGCATGCTTGAAGGGTACACCTAAAGTTTCGCCGAGTAGCAATGATTTAAAGCCTGTGCAATCTATAAATAAATCGGCTTCAATTGAGCTATTGTCATCCAAAGAAACTGATGCAATATTGCCAAACTCATCTTGCACTACTTTTGATACGGTGCCAATTTTGTGTTGAACACCTAGCTCACTTTTGCTGTGGTTTTTGAGTAACTCTGCAAACGCCCCCGCGTCTAGATGATAGGCGTAATTGCATTGTCCTGAGTATTCGGATTCTGCGATGGTTCTTGGTGCCAAACCAGCTTCGCACACGTGATGTTGAAAGTTCGCGTCAAGTGCATAATTTTCGATATTGTCCAAGTAAGGTGCGAGATCTATTCGGCCGTAACCAAGTGGCACAGTAAAAGGGTGATAGTAAAAGTCACCTTTTCCTTTTACCCACTCGACAAATTTGCCGCCTTGCTTAAAGACTGCACTACACTTAGAAAAAAAGTCTGCCTCTTTAATACCAATCTCTTTAAGGGTGTTTTTCATGGTTGGCCAAGTGCCTTCACCTACCCCTATTGTTGGTATGTCGGAAGATTCAACAAGCGTTACACTGAGTGATTTATCTACTGTGGTGGCAGTTTTGTGATGAGCGGCTATAACAGCGGCGGCTAACCAGCCCGCGGTACCTCCACCTACAATTGCAATACTACGTATAGGACGATTCATCTTGTTGCTCTTAACTACTTATGGGAAACCAACGATAAAATGCAATTGGCTGATTGTAAATGCACTTTATGCTTGGTTATGACTTAATTAGACCGAGGATTGTTCGAAATAATTTACAAAAATAACAAATTGTTTACCAAAAACAAGGGCGGTGTCGCCACCACCCTTATTATCACTGGTTTACTTTAAAATTTAGCTCGTACACCAACAGAATAGCGTGAGCCGTTGTCTTCGATTGAATAGACTTGGTCGGCAAAGCGACCTGTTTGACGTAACTCTTCTTCGGTAATGTTGATGCCTTCGAAGAATACCGTAACAGTCTCATTGATATCGTAACTGGCACTCACATCCCATTGACCAAAGGTGTCGGTATTGATCGGTTCACCGTTAAAGCCGTTGTCTATTTGACGCAAGAAGCTTTCGCGGTTGTTGAATGCTACACGAGCTTGCCAGTTGTCGGCTTCGTAAAACACGATTAGGTTTTGAGAATCACCTAAGCCTTCTAGTGCAAAGCTTTCAGTTGAGTCTTCACCCAATTCAACATCGCTGTCTACCACTGTTGCGTTTGCGGTTACACCAAAGCCATTTTCGAATACGTGAGTCCATGCAATTTCATAACCCGTTACTCGTGCGGCTTGACCGTTACGTGGACGAGTAATTGTGTAGGCCTCTTCTAAACCGACAAGCTCCTCGGCCAAACTGCTTGGGTCAACGTTACACGCATCCGAATTGCTTGGATTACAGCGACTACCTGGCTGCCCTTCACGATCAGATAGCGTATAGAGCTCTGTTCCTGACAAGGTAGTGATAAAATCATCTACTTCTTTGTTAAATACAGCGAAAGTAAATAGACTTGTGTCCCCATAATACCACTCGTAAGAAATATCCCAGTTTTCTGAGCGGAACGGTCTTAGGTTTGGATTACCGCCTTGTCCTGTCAAGTTTTGGCGACGTGGTTCATTAAAAGTGGTCGATGGCGTTAGCTCAGATACTGTAGGTCTGGTCAGTGAATCGTATACTGCAAACCTAAGTACCATATCATCAGTTAGCTCAAATTTAACATTCACATTTGGAAGCAAACTTGAATAACTGCCAGATTCGACAATCTCTTGTTCTGGCGCAAATACGTTTTGGAACAAGGTTAAATCAGACGTGGGAATAACATCAGATAAGAATGCTTGCACGGCGTTGCCGTCTACATCGGTTTCTGAATAGCGTGCACCAATATTTAAACTAACCGGCATATCACCGATGTCGTAGCCAAAGGTGAAGTCTACATATAAACTCGTGATTTCTTCTTCAATAGTATATCGGTTACCCTGAAGCGTAGGCTGAATTGGGTTGCCAGAGCTGGCTAAGAAATCAACGTAGGCATCACCGTCATAGGTGTAGAAGGTATCAATTAAGCCAGAGAAGAAATTATTGGCGGTAAACGGTCTAAAGTTGATCGTACTGTTTGGTGCAGGCGTTTCGTACCCACAGAATGCACATTGGCTGCCAAATATTTGGAAAGAACTCTTTTCTCTTTCTTGGTGATAAATACCAAAGTTAGCTTTTTGGAACACTTCGGTTTCGGCTAGGTAGGTAAAATCAGCCTTGTACTCTGTAATTTCATCTTCAAAACTAGGACGATTACCTTTTTCATTGTAATGCAGTCTAGACAGACTAGCGTCAGGTAAATTTCCGTTGCCAAAGCCATCGTGTCTGACAGTTGGCGTGCCACCCGTGCCATCGTATTCATAATTATTGATGATACCAACAACGTTAAATCTATCTCTGCCTGCACGATCATTTTCTGCGCTGGAAGTATTGATATCAAACTTGGCAGATAATGCGTCGCTAATTTCCCAATCAACATTTATACCAAATCCGTCATTGCTAACGTCATTTGAGTTTCTAGTGTGAGATACAAAATCAGTTGCTGGATTTCCTGAGCCCCCGGCAGGGAAGTTACCAATTTCCTGCGTAAACTGAATGAGTGTGCGCGTTTCTGGATTTAAGGTACCTGAACCTACGCGATCAGGTTCGAACCAAGAAGCTAAATCCGTAACAAGTGAATCTACTTCAAACTTGGAGACAAAGCCGTCAAGTGTGATTGTGATATCTTCGTTTGGTGCAAATTGTAGTACTAGGTTTGCATTTGTGCGGGTACGCTCTTGGTTATCTACGATTTGATCCCAGTTGCGCGGAATGAATGCATTTTCAAATAATACGCCACTAGCATTTTGGATAGTTTGTCCTGGACGCCAACCTGCAGTTTCGATTCGGTTAATCTGAACATCACGTTCTTGATGACTGAGGGCAAATAGAACACCAATTGTGCCGTCTGCAAATGTGTTACTTACAAGTCCAGAGAAAGAGGGAGAGGTTTCTTCCGATAAACTCTCATAAACCCCTTTAACTGAAGCTAAGGCAGTAAAACCTTCGTAGTCAAAAGGGCGAGCAGTAAGTAAGTTGATTGTGCCGCCGATGCCACCTTCTTGAAGACCAGCCGTTGTCGTTTTGTATACATCCGCACCCACAATTTGATCTGCTGACAGTGAATCAAACGCAAATTCTCGGCCTTGTGTTTCTGAGGCTACTTGGCGCCCATTAACTAACACAGTGTTAAATTGTGGACCAAAACCACGAATGGTCACTGCTTGACCTTCACCACCGCTTCTATCTATCGACACACCAGTGATACGTTGGAGTGACTCTGCAACGTTTAAGTCGGGAAACTTACCTAAGTCTTCTGCCTTAATACCGTCAGATACCACGTTAGCGTCTTTCTTATCTGCCAAAGACGCCTTGATACTGTTACGTATACCGCTGACCTGAATGATCTCAACGTTGTCGTTTGCACCAGCTTCTTGTGCAGTTACCATCGCCGAATTGAAAAGCGCTCCGGTAACCGCTAATGCAATAGCGCTGCGTTTAGCAAAGCAAGCCGTTGTGTTTTTGTTCATTTATATTACCCCTGTGTAAATATTGAACAGACTGATGTGACCACCAAAATCTGTGTGCCGCAAAAACATTAAAAAAACATATTTAACCTATTTATAATATAATTACCTTAAATTGGTTTAAATTCAATAAAAAAAACATAGTTTATGTAATTAACTTTATCAAGAATACGCAGAATTCTTACAAAAAGTTTACATATAGGGCTTTTGAATGACCTATATGCAAAGGGGATAAAGGGCGAGAGTTTTCGAGTAAAAATACAAATTTTATTCTGTTATACTGCGGGCAAGTGCTAAGTTTTTTATCATATAAATAATATTTTATAAGGGTCATTTATATGTCGTCTAATCCTGCCGCTTTTCGTCGGCGTAACCCATTAACGGGTGAGTGGGTGCTAGTGTCACCACACCGAAACAACAGACCTTGGTCTGGTGCTACTGAAGAATCTTCAACAACTGCGCTGCCAGCCTACGAGAGCAATTGCCCTTTATGTCCGGGCAATGCGCGGGCGAATGACACTGTTAATCCAAATTACGACGGCACTTTCGTATTTAAGAATGATTTTGCGGCCTTAACGTCTCACGAAATAGAGCCAGTCGAGGCCTCGCCCTTGTTTCAAGAGCAAGCTGCGGTGGGCGAAGCGCGGGTCATTTGTTTTTCTCCTGAGCACAATAAAACACTCCCTCAGTTGCCGGTGAGTCAGTTATTGGCAGTGGTTGAAACGTGGAAACGTGAGTATCTTGAGCTTGCTAAGCAATACAATTGCGTACAAATCTTTGAGAATAAGGGTGAAATAATGGGTTGTTCGCAACCTCACCCACATGGGCAAATATGGGCACATCAACATTTGGCTACGGAAGTAGAAAAAGAAGAGTTGAGTCAAAAAGCTTATTTTGAAGAGCATAACACCAGCTTGTTGGCAGACTATGCGGCAGCAGAGAGTAAAGATCCCAGTCGCGTAGTTTGCGAAAATGACTCATGGCTAGCCGTAGTGCCGTTTTGGGCGAAATGGCCATTTGAAACCCTGTTGTTAAGCAAAGATGGCGTGGCTGATTTCACAGAGTTAAATGACACACAAAGCCTTGATCTTGCGACTATTATTAAGGAGTTGACGACACGTTACGACAATGTATTCAACACCAGTTTCCCCTATTCAATGGGCTGGCACAATGCGCCTAGTAATTTAGAAGACAAAAGTCACTGGGTATTACACGCGCATTTTTATCCGCCATTGTTGCGCTCTGCAACCATCAAAAAACATATGGTTGGATACGAGATGTTGGGTGAGAGCCAACGCGATTTGACCCCAGAATTGGCAGCGAAGATACTTCGCGAAGTTAGTAGCACACATTATTTGGAAAGCAAGTAGTCATGTCTTTAGATACACTTAAGCAACACTTTGAAGAAAAGTTTTCTCACACACCCGATATTTACGTAAGTTCTCCGGGTCGTGTCAACCTTATTGGTGAGCACACCGACTATAACAACGGGTTTGTTTTGCCCTGTGCACTACAGTACAAAACGCATATTTTGGCAACCAAGCGCGATGACTCGCTGGTTAAAGCCTATTCTTTACAGTATTTAGATCAGCCTGAAGAGTTTGATTTAAATGCAGAAATTGCACATGGTCAGTGGGCATGGGGCGATTACTTACGGGGCGTGGCAAAAGAACTGTTATCACAGGGTCACCAGCTTTCTGGATTAAATATTTTTATTGATTCACAAGTGCCTCAAGGTAGCGGTTTGTCTAGCTCTGCTGCACTTGAAGTGGCTGCTGGTGGGCTGTTCAATCATGTTGATTCACTGGGTTTAAGTACGCAACAAATTGCCCGTACGGGTCAGCTAGCAGAAAACAACTTTATCGACTGTCAATGCGGTATTATGGATCAGTTGATTTCTGCAGAAGCGCAAGAACAAGCCGCCTTGTTAATTGATTGCCGTGATTTATCGACACGAACAGTCAGTATTCCAGATAACCTGACCTTGCTTGTGATCAACTCTAACTACCCTCGTAAACTAGCCGAGAGCGAATACAACGAACGTAGAACAGCGTGTGAACTTGCCGCTTCAACAATGGGTACGCCTTCATTGCGAGAGGCTAACATGGATATGCTCGAAAAAGTACGCGAAGAATTGGGTGATGTTGTTTATCGCCGTGCCAAGCACATTATTACTGAAAACCAGCGTGTGCTTGACGCAGAGCAAGCCTTGTCCTCTGCTGATTTGCCTAAACTATATGAAATTATGAAAGAAGCACACTTGGCTTTAAAACATGATTTTGAAATTACTGTCCCAGCAACTGATGGACTCGTCGATATTTGTATGGAAGCGCTTGAAGGGAATGGTGCATGTCGACAAACCGGTGGCGGTTTTGGTGGTGCAGTGATTTGTTTGTGCGACAAAGCAGATGTCGATAAGGTTATTACCGCCGTTGAAGCAAAATATGAAGCACAATTTAATCTAAAAGCAGATATTCTAATATGTGAGCCAGGTGCCGGGTTGCAGGCAACGGCGCTTTAAAGTATGGCCTTGCGCTGGGGAATAATTGGGTGTGGGCATATCGCCAAGACCTTTATTGCCAGTGCTAAACAAGTATCTGGAGCAGTGTTGCAAGGCTGCGCTGCTTCAGACTATTCACGAGCAGTCAATTTTGCAAATGAGTACGGTGTCACGCAGGCGTTCAAATCTTACGAGCAGCTATACAATAGTGATGACATAGACGTCGTTTACATCGCGACAACGCATAATTTCCATTTTTCTCAAGCAAAAGCATGCCTATTAGCAGGCAAACATGTTTTATGTGAAAAGCCCCTAACACTTAATAGCCATCAAGCGACCATACTTTTTAGTATTGCCGAGCAACACAAGCTCATGTTGATGGAAGCTGTTTGGACAAGATTCTTACCCGCAATATCAGCACTTAAAGCACGTTTGGCAGACAATGCTATTGGCAATATTAAGCATCTAAGTGCGAGTTTTAGCCTCAATCGTGCATTGCCCGATGATCATAGGTTGCTTAACAAAACGCTAGCAGGTGGAGCTTTATTAGATCTTGGTATCTATCCGATTACCTTTGCCGATCTTGTTTTTGATGAAGCTCCGGTTAAGGTGACTGGTAGTGCGTTGATGGCGAGTACGGGTGTTGATGAGGTGTCTAGCTATTTGCTCGAATATAGCGATGGCCGCAGCGCGACCTTGTCTGCAAGTTTTCGGATGGATGCACCGGTATATGGGCATATATATGGTGATCGAGGCCGTATTGTTGTTCCGTTTTTTTTGGGCGCACAAGGCTTTGAAATTTGGGTAGGAGACGAGTTAATAGAAAATTACTCTGCGCCTTTCGAGGCCACACAAAATTTCATGTTTGAAATTAGCCATTTCCAACAATGTATTGAAAATCAAGAGTTTGCTAGTCCTGTGCTCCCTGCAAATACCTCAATTAGAGTGCTTTCAATCATGGATGAGTTGCGTGCACAGTGGGGGTTATCGTATGCGGGTGAGTCATCAGCAGGTTAAAAAACCGAATCGCTAAAAACAAAAGAATCAGTCAATAAGCAAGAAGGGGTTTCTCCACCCAGCAAAATATATTTTTCATGGATGAAAAATTTAAGCGTACATGGATGTACTTGCAGCGGTTTTGCTGGGTGGAGAAACCCCTTCTTGCTTATTGACTGCTTCTTTTGCGGAAGATTCTCTGAGGCTTTGGTGCGCTTAAGTTGATTTTTTTCCAGCTAACCCTAGCCAGTCTTCTAAATCTTGTTCCGGTTTTTCTTTGCGGAATTTTGCATATAAGTCGATGCCAAATTTATCTTCTAATATATCTACTTGGATGCCTTTTTCGCGCAGTAAGGCTTCGTTGCCACTAGCATTGGTGACATCACCCACGATTACACGACCAAAGCCCCGCATATATAACAAACTTGTGCAGATATCACAGGGACTCAAGCTGGTGAATAAACTGGTTTGACTAAAATCTATCCGGCCAGCGTCACGTATAGCTGAGGTTTCGCCGTGATTGTACGGGTGATTTTCTTGTACCAGGGTATTGTGTCCTTTGCCAACGATTTCGTTCGTTTGGGTGTTAATGATCACCGCTCCAATCGGGCATCCCCCCTCTTTATAGCTTTTTTCTGCAAGCAGTACGGCTATGCGCATGAAGTGCTCGTCTGTGAGCTTTTTTGAAAACGCATAGTCCACAAGTACATGCAAACTAGTTGTTGGCATATGCGCGATTGCGCGAAGTGTGGCTTCGGTGACCTGTGTACTAGCATTAAAGAGCGTATCCATCATTTGCTCTCCGAGAGTGAGCGTAGATACTTGAATAGCTCCCGAGCCGCTGCAGGCGGTTTGTTTTGTGAATTTTCTTTGTTAGCTGTACGCACTAAGTGACGCAGTTTTTGTCGGTCACCTTCTGGATATTCATTCAGGAAGGCTTGAATTTCTGTATCGCCTTCTTGAATAAGTTTGTCCCGCCAAACTTCTAGTTGATGAAACTTATTTACATCCTCTTGATGAGCACTACGCAATTTATTTAACGCGAGCTCAATAGGGGCGACATCGGCCTTTCTGAGCAGTTTGCCGATGTATTGTATTTGCCGCCTAAAGCCTTCTTTTTTGCGATTTATTTTTGCTGCCAGAGTTAAGGCTTCAGTTAATTCGTCATCTAGGGGAATTTTTGCGAATTGACCGGGAGTTAAGTCTAGCAGGGCTAAGCCTAATTTTTTTAAGTCCTCAGCTTCTTTTTTTAACTGGGTTTTACTGACGTATTCGATATCGTCGTCTGTCGGCTCTTCAAAATGATTCATATAGCGTCTTTTCTGTTACTTAATGCTAAACTACGCCGAATTGTAACTATCCAACAGAGATTTGCACAGCGAAACTTACATTATGCAAATAGAGAAAGACCTGACAGAAATACAAAACATTGTAGACGACACACTCTCTTACGCGAAAAAACTTGGGGCAACGGGGGCGGAAGCCAGCATGTCTAAAGTGCAGGGCATAGCGGTTAGCTCACGTATGAAAGAAGTCGAGAACATGGAGTTTACGAGTGACGGTGGATTGGGAATCTGTGTTTTTGTTGGGCAGAAAAAAGGTTCAGCATCTACGGCCGATTTAAGTGCAAGCGCAATAAAGATGACTGTAGAAAAAGCGATAGAGATAGCAAAATATACCTCGGATGACGATTGTGCTGGATTAGCCGATGAAGCACTTATTGCCCGAGATATTCCCAATCTTGATTTGTATCACCCCCAGATATTAGATACGGAGCTCGCGCTAAAATATGCCATCGAGGCTGAAGAGGCAGGCTTAAACGCTAGCAAGTTGATAAACAACTCTGACGGTGCATCATACAATGCTAACTTAGGCATTAGGGTGTATGGCAACACGCACGGTATCAATGCGGGCTATCCGAGTAGTCGCTACAGCTTGAGTTGTGTGTTGATTGGGCAGGATGGCAACGACATGCAACGCGACTATGCTTATACGGTCTCTAGAGAAGCAGATAAACTAAGGAGCCCTACAGAAGTCGGTATTGAAGCGGCTGAAACAACGGTTTCTCGTTTGAACGCGCAAAAGATAAGTACAACGAAAGTCCCTGTTATTTTCCATCGAGACATTGCTTCTGGCCTTTTTGGGCATTTCATCAGCGCAATCAGTGGGGGCAGTCTATACAGGAAATCGAGTTTTTTGCTTGATGCCAAAGACAGTCAAGTCTTTCCCGATTGGTTTCAACTAGATGAACGACCGCATACGCTGAGAGGTTTAGCTAGCTCGCCTTTTGATAATGAAGGCGTAGTCACTAAAGATATGAGTATTGTTAGTGATGGCATACTCAAAGAATATTTACTGACGAGTTATACCGCTCGCAAACTCAACATGGTCAGCAACGGCCATGCTGGAGGGATCCACAATTGTATTGTCAGTGACACAGGCCACTCCGATGCTCAGTTGTTACAAGAGATGGGGACTGGTCTATTAGTCACCGAACTCATGGGGCAGGGAGTCAGTATTGTTAATGGTGATTACAGCAGAGGAGCCGCAGGGTTTTGGGTCGAGAATGGCGTGATCCAGTACCCAGTTCATGAAATTACCATTGCAGGTAATTTAAAGGATATGTACGCAAATATTGCCGCTATTGGCAGTCAGCGTGAATTGCGCAGTTCATTACAAACCGGTTCGGTACTAGTAAGCGAAATGCAAATCGCGGGAAGTTAGGCTAAGTAACCTGAACTCGGGATAAGCAACTCCGTCCAGCAGCGCCCTAAATCCCGATCTCTGCGTTGCTCAAGCTTAAAATAACTCGTTATTCCTTCACTTGAGCGCCTTGATATCGAGCTTTAGGCCACTACTGGATAGTGGATTAAACGAAAGAACAATAAATTCAAGAGTTTGCAGAATTGCTTATCCAGAGTTCAGGTTAAGTAAAAGCGAGGGTAGCAGGGGAGCGAGCTCACAAAATAATAAAGACGCTGTGAACCCATCCATGGGCGCTCCACAAAGGCATCCATGCCTTTGAGGCTTTATTATTTTGTGGGCTCCGCTCCCCTGCTACCCTCGCTTAAAGACTGACTTTATTTCATAAAAAAAGCGCTTACTAAGCGCTTTTCTCTTTTATTATTAGCTAATGGCTAATCAACTGCGCCACAAAAACGGTAGCCTTCACCGTGGATGGTAACAATTAACTCTTCATCATTTGGCTCAGATTCGAAATGTTTGCGAATACGGCGTATGGTGACGTCTACTGTTCGGTCGTTGGGACGAAGCTCGCGACCTGTCATCTCCATAATAAGTTGTTCACGAGTGAGGATTTTGCCTGGATTGCTTAAGAATAGGTGTAAAGCCCTAAATTCACTGCGAGGTAACCTAAATTCGTTACCTGTTGGAGAAATTAAGCTTCGACTATCGCCGTCTAGCGTCCAACCATTAAACTTAACCTTACTTGGTAAATCATCGTCTTCGCTTGCATTGCTAGTACGTGAAAGCAAGTTTCTGGCACGTATGGTTAACTCTCTCGGATTAAAGGGTTTGGTAAGGTAATCATCAGCCCCAATTTCCAAACCTAAAATTCTGTCAACATCGTTGTCTCTACCCGTTAAGAAAATAAGCCCGACATTTTTTCTGTTTCGCACTTCTCTGGCTAAAATTAGGCCGTTTTTGCCGGGTAAATTGATATCCATTATGACGAGGTCGATGGCGTTTGCTTCAAAGCAGTGGT
>NZ_JBHRSW010000009.1:0-6109 GCF_042646125.1 Agaribacter flavus | reverse complement strand
TAGTACGGGTAACTACTTCGTCTTCTACTATTAGTATATTTGGAGTTTGCATGTCTTATATTTTCTTCTACGTTAACTCGAGCATTGCTAGTCAGCTTACTCGATAGGGTTTTCCCCAATCCTTTGCGTTTAGCAGCTTTGTCGTCTTTTCGCCTTGGCATAATGCTATGGCCTCGTGCCCTTAACAAGGAACGTTGCCATTACAATAGATAGCTTAAACAGTATTTCAAAAAAAAGCGCGAAATTAAAGTATCTTTTTAACAATTGCGTATGAATTTTCCAGTGAAAACAGCGCTATTAACGGAATACGTTAAAAAAATAACAAATAATTAACAAAATGTGCAGTGATTTATCTTGTGTAAACTTTCACGTACTCTTCCGCTGCTTTGAGCCATGTAAATCGAATTTTCATCGCTTCTTGCTTTATATTGTTAAAAGCCACTTTATCTTCTAAAAACAAGATTATTGCTCGCCTGATACAGCTTATCAGCGCAGTAGGTGTTGGTTCGTCAAAAGCAAAGCCATTGCCATTTTCTTCGCTAATATCGACAACCGTATCTGCAAGACCACCCACTTTTCTGACAATCGGCAGTGTTCCGTAAGCCAAGCTGTACATTTGATTTAAACCACATGGTTCAAATTCAGAGGGCATCAAGAAAAAGTCACTACCGGCTTCGATTAAATGCGCCATTTCGGGTAAAAAGTCTTCGACGAAAGACATTTTTTCGGGGTACGCTGTGGCAATCCTTGCTAGCTCGTTAGTGATGCGAGATTCACCCGTCCCCATGATCACTAATTGTACATTGTGGCTTAACATTTCTTCGAGGATCGGCAACAAGTAATCAAAGCCTTTTTGTCTGGTGGCTCTACAAACCATCCCAAAAACAGGTGTTTTACTGCTACGCGGTAGTTTATTTTTGCGCTGCAGTGCAGTTTTACAGCGTGCTTTCCCTTTCATATCATCTACAGAAAAGTTAGCGGGTATGAGTGGATCTGAACTGGGATCCCATTGACTGTAATCGCAACCATTGAGCACTCCGACTACCTTGTCACCTACTTTTCCTATTACGTCGTTGATGCCGTGGCTGCCGAGCTCTGTAAATAGTTCACGAGCGTAGGTTGGACTCACCGGACAGGTCTTATCTGCGTACAAAATTCCGGTTTTTAACATATTCAAAAAACCGTTGTGATTGTAGACTTTGCTGGCGTCAATGTGATCCAGAATACCAACCTGATCAAGACCTTCAATGCCTTGAAAAGCAGCATTGTGCAAGCTAATGATTACGCGAGAGTGGGCAAACCAATGAGGATCGGATAAGAGATCATTGCGCTGAAAGTAATCGCTTTTCAAAAAATAAGGCACCATAGCAGTGTGCCAGTCGTTAACATGCACTATGTCGGGTTTAAAGCCAAGCTCGTGGCTTGCACAAACCGCGCATAAGGAAAACAGACTGAATTTTTGTGCGTTGTTCGCCACAGAAGTATCCGTGTAGGGTGTCAATGCCTGAGAAAAATATTCGTGGTCAATGAGATATACTGGAACATTATCCAAGCTTAGCTGCTTAACTTGATAGTGGTAGCTATGATGGTTTACATGCAGTACTTGTTGCGAAATGGCGTCTGATAAGGCGAAGGTATCTGCAACTTGACGATAGTACGGCATGACAATACGTACGTCGTGTCCCAACTCAGCGAGTGCGAGTGGTAGCGACTTGCCAACGTCTGCCAAGCCACCCGTTTTAATAATGTCTTCTACTTCTGAAATAATAAAAAGAATTTGCATACTATCTTCGCTCGTTTTTTAGCTTGCTATAAGACTCACCGTTTGGTGGTTTGGTACACCGTAAATTTAGTGGACTTTGCTAACACGGTAAATTGGTTAAATGTTTGCTGAATACAATCAGCATAAGGTAAAAAGCGATTTGCTACCAAGCTCAATTTACCTTGTTTTAAACAATGTCTATAAGCATCTTGTATGAACTGCTGCGTAATTTCGTAATCATTTTTTAAGCCCGAGTGAAAAGGGGGGTTGCTTACAATATAGTCAAACTTGCCCTGTACTTCTTGCATACCGTCGCTTGCTATCAGGTCACCTTCGATTTTGTTTTCAGCTAGCGTTTGTTGCGTACAATATATTGAAAGAGCCGAAACGTCGCTGAGACATAGGGTCAGCTTAGGGTTGATACATTTAAAATAGGCGCCAATGATGCCCGTGCCACAGGCAAAATCATAGAGCTTACCACGCATTTGCCTGATCTCTTTTGCATCAGGGAATTGATCAAGTAGAAGTTTCGTGCCCGGATCTAATTCCTTGTGACCAAAAACACCCGGCAACGAACACAGCATTAGCGCTTGTCCATTGATGGAGTAGCTCTTCTTGAGCAAATATTTGTCAATAGAAAACCCAGTTAGTGCGTCTTTTTGCTTTAAGTTACCGATGAGAAGAGTACAGTGCTTTGCCCCATCGAGTTTTTGTACATCGGCCAAGTATTTTTGCATGATTTTGTCGGCGCTTTTGACGCCGCTTTTATTTTCACCAACAACAAGAACCTTGGCGTCAATGGGCAAATAATTAGCCAAGTTATCTAATAGCATATCCAACACTTGCTTTGCTTTGGGCATGTAAATCACGACGCCATTAAGTGTAGACAAGGTCTCTTCAGTAAAATATGCAGAAAATAAATGTTGATCGGGTTTAACCTCACGGCATGCGCGAAAGACATGATAAAAATGGTGTAATCCTAGGGTTTCATCCGGTAACAAGGAAAAAACCGCTGTATCTTCAGGGTTAAGGAGTGCCCATTTCCCGCTAGAAAAAACGTCTAGGTTACGTTTAATTAATTGTGAAGGTGAACTAAGCACTAACTTACTCGCTTATAAATAATGTCCCATACACCATGCCCTAGGCGCTGACCGCGCGCTTCAAACTTGGTTAGCGGGCGGTAATCAGGTCGAGGCACAAAATCACCGTCGGCAGCTGTATTTTCAAAGCCATCGTTAGCATTCATCACGGCTATCATATGCTCTGCATAATGCTCCCAATCCGTTGCCATGTGCAGTTCGCCGCCGATTTTCAATTTGTTTCTCACACTCTGAACGAATGCGTCTTGCACTATTCGACGCTTGTGATGACGCTTTTTATGCCACGGGTCGGGAAAAAACAATTGCAGGCGATCGATACTTTGCGCTTCTAAACATTGTTCAAGCACTTCAACTGCATCGTGCTCAAACACTTTCAAATTAGTCAGTCCTCGTTCGGCTGCTTCGCCTAGGCACGAGCCGACGCCAGGTTTGTGCACTTCGATACCAATGAAATCTTTTTCTGGGGCTTTTTTTGCCATTTCAACCAATGACTTGCCCATACCAAAGCCAATTTCAACAATTCGATTAGCTTGGCGACCAAAAACCTCGTTTAAGTCCAATTTACCCATGTCTACATTCAAGCCCATAGTTGGCCAGTTGTCTTCCAGAGCTTTGGCCTGAGCATTCGTTAGGCGCCCCTCGCGCTTGACAAAACTTTTTACTTTGGAGATGTAAACGCCGGCTGCTTGGGCTTCCTCAACTGAATTAAAGCGCGTCATGCAATATTGTGTCTCTTGGTTATCGAAAGGTATAAATTGCTGGTATTATCCCAGCACTTCACTTAATTGCAAAGATCAACAGGCTCTAATTATTTTGCAGAAACAATATAGCTTTAGCGAACGAATACTGAACTGGTTTGATGAACATGGCAGAAAGCACTTACCATGGCAGCAGCAGAAAACACGGTATTCGGTTTGGGTGTCTGAAATTATGTTACAGCAAACCCAAGTGACGACAGTCATTCCTTATTTTAAGGGGTTTATGCATCGGTTTCCGACTGTAATTGATTTGGCTAATGCGGAGCAGGACGAGGTTTTACATTTGTGGACGGGGCTTGGGTATTACGCGAGAGCGAGAAATTTACACAAGGCCGCGCAAAAAATCAGAGATGAATTTGCTGGTGAGTTTCCGTCGAGTTTTGACGATATAATCGCCTTACCAGGAATTGGGCGCTCTACCGCAGCGGCGATATTGTCATTGGCAGACAATCAAGCTTTTGTGATTATGGATGGCAACGTAAAACGGGTATTAGCGCGTTTTTTTGCGATTGAGGGATGGCCGGGTCAAAAAAAGATTGAAGATGAATTGTGGTGCTTAGCAGAATCACTAAAGCCTGCTGCACGTTTTGACGACTACACCCAAGCAATGATGGATATGGGAGCCACACTGTGTACGCGATCAAAACCAAAATGTGAAATTTGTCCAGTGTCTGAGCATTGTTTGGCAAATATTCAAGGACGACAAACTGAATTGCCCCACAAAAAACCTAAAAAACAACTGCCTGTAAAATCTGTCAACATGCTTATCCCTTTTTGCAAAGGAAGTGTATTTTTACAAAAGCGCCCCAGCCTTGGTATTTGGGGTGGGTTATGGGGTTTTATGGAGAGTAACGACAGTGAACTGGACTCACAAATTAGTCACTTAAGTGGTGGGGAGTCTGTTACAATAGAAACATTGCAGAGTTTTAGACATACCTTTAGCCACTTTCATTTAGATATTTCGCCCATATTAATCGAAATGCAAGAGGCAAAGCTTGAGGTGAGAGAGTCTGAACGAGCGTGGTTCCCACTTTCTGAAGATCTTCAAATTGGCTTGGCTTCGCCTACAATTAAAATATTTACACAATTAAAAGCGCGTTATTGAGGAAAGAGCATGGGTAGAACAGTGTATTGTGAACATTTACAGAAAGAAGCTGATGGACTTGATTTTCAGCTCTATCCAGGAGAAATCGGAAAGCGCATTTTCGATAATATTTCTAAAGAAGCTTTTGGCGTTTGGCAAAAGAAGCAAACCATGCTGATCAACGAAAAAAAACTCAACATGATGCAAGCAGAAGATCGAGCGTTTTTAGAGGAACAAATGCTTGCGTTTTTGTTTGAAGGCAAAGAACCCACTATCGAAGGCTATGTGCCGCCTACTAAATAAGCAAATACCAAAGCAATTGATTAATTATTGATAGAAAGGTCAAAAAAAGAGACTTTTTTCCCAATTAGCTATTGACTTGAAGGGCGTAAATCCGTTTAATACGCGTCCACAGCGAGAAGCTGATGCCTCGATAGCTCAGTTGGTAGAGCAGCGGATTGAAAATCCGCGTGTCCCTGGTTCGATCCCGGGTCGAGGCACCATTATTTAGAAACCCTGACCAGTTTTGGTCGGGGGTTTTTCGTCTCTACACCACGTAATTCGTGTGTTTCTTATTTTCATTAGATTTCATCTATTATCACAGTTAACCAAATTTAAAATACCGTTTCAAAGGGGGCACATCATTCTTAATTCTTACAATTAAAGTTTTCGTCTCTCTCCGGTAAGGGATACAAACTCACCTTCGAAAATTGATGGCTCTGGGCCTCCTTGGTCTGTTAATGTTCTCACGAACGTCGAATAATTAGTGAACATAAGTCTATTTTCATCGATACTCAATGGGATTGAGCCGGGAACAGGTGGAACTGAAACGTCTTCATCGATTGCCACTATACACAAGGTCCAATTATGATTTCTCAAATCTCTCAGATTGGCACGAGTTATTCTCGGAATTAGATAATCATAAATGAGTTTTCCGACTGCAAATACAATTTTACCGCCAGTCTGATTAACAATGTTCCCTTTTACTAGGAATTGCTCTTGTTGCCTGCGCCATGCATTCGTTTCTATGGTTCCTGCTTTAGGTACTACGGTTCGGAGGGTTGCGTTATTTCTGGCTGTGTCAGATGCCCAGTCTCTTACATGGTTACTAATGTATTTTGTTTGATTAGTTTCACCGCCACCTTGCATTTCTAATAGGATTTCGTCGATCTTTGCGAGTCCCGACTTGTTTCTCATAATATAGTCGGCTTTGTAAGTCCCTCCTGTTTCAGCTATTGGTATAGGGACTTCACGATTTACAAAAATATCTTTCTTTTTGAAATCACCCTTATAAATTGTGTTGGCTATATCCCAGAGTATTTTTTGTTGATGTGTGGTAACTGTCATTCCGCACTCACTTTCAGGATTTCAAACTGATTGGATTTGATGTTGCTCTTTTTTAAAT
>NZ_JBHRSW010000008.1:0-56558 GCF_042646125.1 Agaribacter flavus | reverse complement strand
TTAATACGCGGATCTCCGATAATTTTCAGGTGCTAAAACCTGCAAGTTGAAGTGGAATGGGTATAAAAGGAGCTATTGAGCATGTTTCTAAAACAACCGCCTGAGTCCTGGGCGATTAAGTTTGCACAATTCATCGATAAGATGGGAACGGCAAAGGTGAGCATCTTGTTTGTTGTGTTCACCTTGTTTTTTACCATAGTGGGTAGTTACATAATTCGCGCGAGCCTAGGTAGCGATATCGAATTAGATGATTTTGTCAGTGCCATCGTGTTGACCTTAGTGAGCGCACCTTGGGTATTGTATTTTTTCAGTGAGTTGATCAAGCAATTAGAGCATTCTCGGATTAATTTAGAAGAGGCCGTCTCGCAACTAGAACGTCTGAGAAGGCACGACGTTATTCTTAACCGCGAACTGCAGAACAATATTCGACAGCTCAACTATGAAATTGAGCAGAGAAAAAATGCGCAATTAGAACGCGAGAAAATGTTTACTGAACTGGAACGCCAGATAAAAGAAAAATCGGAACAAGAGCTAGAGGCTCGTCGTTTGTCTACATTGACTCGCTCTATTATCGATGCTTCGCCAGATTTAATTTACTACCGGAACGAAGAAGGTAGGTTTGCTGGTTGTAACAAGGTAGCAGAGCAGCTTACCGGTAAAACGGAAGAAGAGTTGTTTGGTTTAACTCCTCACGAAGTGTATGACGAGGATCTGGCAAGCCAAGTTGTTGCTTCTGACCAACAAGTTCTTGAGAGCAATACCAGTATTACAGAAGAGTTATGGTTGCGCTTTGCGGATGGGCGTAAGCGATACTACGAAATGCGAAAGGTGCCTTTCTATGATGGTGATGGTCATAGACTTGGACTATTGGCATTTGGTCGAGATATGACAGATCGCCGCCGTTCACAACAAGCGATTGAGCAAGCAAGTAAAGATAAAACTAAGTTTATCGCCACCATTTCTCATGAGCTTAGAACACCCTTAAATGGGATTGTTGGCCTGAGTCGCATGCTGCGTGATACTGAATTATCCAGCGAGCAATTTGAATGGATCAGTACAATATATGCCAGTGCTATCACTTTGGGTAACATTTTTAACGATATTATTGACCTTGATAAGTTAGATCGAGACAAAGTCGAAATTCAATTGAAAACGGTTAATTCTGCTAACTTTATCAATGAAATTGCTTCAATAATCCGCTTACTTGCGGCTGATAAAAACTTGAACTTTGAGCACACTATTGTTGAGCCTTTACCCCTTGCTTTTGAAGCCGATGGGACACGCCTACGCCAAGTACTATGGAATATGCTGTACAACGCGGTCAAGTTTACTCAGAAAGGTATGGTAAGTTTGACCGTTTCTGCAGAACAAAGCTCAGCATCACTAGCGACAATGAAATTTACAATAAGAGACACAGGCATCGGTATACCGAAAGAAGACCTAGATAAAATTTTTGCCATGTATTACCAAGTGCAACGTGATGATTTCCAGTCCGCAACGGGTACGGGTATTGGCTTGGCCATATGCAAGCAGATGGTTGACAAGATGGGTGGCGATATCAAGGTCAATAGTGAACTTAATGTGGGAACCTGCTTTGAAATAACGCTACCAGTTACTGTTTCAGAGCAACGACGAGAGTCAGAAGAGCTTAAAGTGTCCGGACTCAATATATTGTTGGTTGAAGATATTGAGCTAAATGTCATGGTTGCAAAAGCTCTGTTGGAAAAACTGGGGCAAAAAGTCAGTGTTGCAATGACTGGTCAAGCGGCAATTGATATGGTCAAAGAGTATGATTATGATCTTATCTTACTTGATATACAGTTGCCCGATATGACCGGTTTTGATGTAGCAAGAACCTTACTTGAGGAAGATTTGGTATTACACACACCGATCGTAGCGCTCACTGCAAACGTGATCAAGACTCGCGAGGAGTATTTGCAAAACGGCATGGATGACGTAATAGCGAAACCGATAAAGAAAAGTCGAGTAATTAAAGTCTTCAATGAATTGTTTGCTGAGGACTATCTTTCTCAACAAACGCCCGTTATCGCAGATGAAGTGGCAATTAAAGAATCCGCGCCTCAAGTTATTGACTCAGAGTTGTTGACCATGTTGATTGATACCATCGGAGACACCATGGTCTTTGCTAGTTTGAATGTGTTTCAGGAAAAGATTCCGGAATACATGGAATTGTTGAAGGACTCACTGACTGCGGAGGACAAAGATGAGGTGTGCTCGCAAGCTCATAAAATAAAGGGAGCAGCTGGATCTGTTGGTCTGTCTAGGGTGCAAGCAACTGCAAATCATATTCAACAAGGTGATCATCCAGCATGGTGGGAGAATGTGCATGAATGGGTTGAGCAGCTCGAAATGGCGATAAGCCAAGATGTTGAAGTGTTGACGATTTGGTTAAAAGAGCAGCAAATAGACGATTAGTGTTTTTGCTGTCGGCGCAGTCAACTAAAATTTACTAAGAGGCACGCAATCAACCGTAGCTGCACGATTTATCTTTTTTATATTAAGAACACAGTTGCTGTGCCTAAAAATGCAAATATACCCACAACATCCGTGATTGTAGTCAAGATGACACTACCTGCTAATGCCGGATCGATTTTTAGTTTTTTCATTATTATGGGTAATGTAGCACCGGATAATCCGGCTGCAATCATATTCATCATCATAGCAAAAGCAATGACTCCACCCAGAACAAAATCCTGTTTCCATAGCGCAATCACGCTAGCAATAAGGATTGACCAAATCAGGCCATTTAAAAAGCCAATAGCTAACTCTTTTCTCACGAGCCAAAGGGAGTTACTTGTACTCACATGGCCCAAAGCCATGCCGCGTATAACCAAAGTCAAGGTTTGATTACCTGCCACCCCTCCCATGCTTGGTACTATCGTATTGAGTATGGCGAGTACGGCTAATTGACTGAGTGTGGTTTCAAAAAGATCACTGACTGCTGCGGCCAGTAAAGCGGTAATTAAATTAACACCCAGCCAAACCGATCTGCGTTTTGTACTTTGACCAACGGGGGCAAAGGTGTCCTCTTCGTCATCTAAACCTGCCATACTCATCATCGAGTGTTCGGCATCTTCACGAATAATATCTACAACGTCATCGATGGTTATTCTACCCACTAGTTTGTTTTCTTCATCAATGACGGGGGCAGAGAGCCAATTGTATCGCTCAAACATTTTCGCTACGTCGCTTTCCGCCATATCGACGTTCAGTGCTTCAGGCTCATCATCCATAATTTCATGCACGTTAACGTCTGGGTGACTGGTGAGTAGTCGAGACACTGATACTGTACCCAACAAAAGATCCTGTCGGTTGACGACATATAGCGTATCTGTGTTTTCGGGCAATTCAGCTTTTAATCGCAAGTAACGCAACACTACATCGACGCTGACGTCAGCGCGCAAAGTAATGGTGTCGGTATTCATGATGAAGCCAGCGGTATCTTCACCGTAAGAAAGTGCTTTTTCCGCACGTACTCTATCCTGCGCGTCCATTGACGCGAGAATAGATTGCAGTACATCCTCTGGCAGTGTACTGAGTGTCTCTGCCAAGTCGTCGGTATCCATATCCTCTAGCGCGTCTACGACGCTAGATGGAACCATTTTACTGATTATCCCGTTACGGACGTCTTCTGAAAGTTCTTCTAGAACATCACCATGAAAATCTGCATCGAGGAGCTGCCATAATTCTTGACGTGTTTTTGCTGGGCTAGATTCAAGTAAAAGGGCAACATCACTGGCGGGAAGTTCGAGTAACATTTTTCGAACACGCACAAAAGCACCTGCGTTAAGACGATAGGCGATAGCGTTCAGTCTTTCTTGCGTGTTGGTGATAAGTTCTGCGACTTCAGACATAGAAACCCTTTCTTTTCCCTTATCTGAGTATACCACCGAATCGGTGACAATTGTGTGAATCTTTGATTTTTAAGAATTTATTCGTCTTCGTCAAACTTATTTTCAATCAGTTTTACGACTGCATCCATGGCAGACTGTGCATCATCACCCGAGCACACGATATCAACGGTTTTACCTTGCGAGCTTTCAAGCATCATCAATGCTAATACACTGTTTGCGGGTGCTTGATTGTCATCTTGGATAAGTAGTATTTCGGCAGAATGCTGGTTAGCTAGTTGAACAAGCTTTGTCGCTGCCCTAGCATGTAAACCCAGTTTATTGACTATTGTTACCGAGCGTTCAAGCTTCATACTATTTGTTCTCAAGTTCTTGTTTGACACGTTTCAGTTCACGGTGTTTTATTTGCACGTCACCATGACTCGCTTTGAAAGCTTCTGATAAGCTTTGCGCAACAAACACTGAGCGATGCTGCCCACCAGTGCAGCCAATTGATATGGTCACATAGCTGCGGTTGTTGCGTTCTAGGTGCGGCAACCACGTTGCGATAAAATTTTGGACTTGCCAAATAAACTTCATCACTAAGGGTTGTCCAGACAAAAATACTTCAACAGGTCCGTCCAAGCCTGTTAGGGGACGAAGATCGGGATCCCAATGGGGGTTGGGTAAAAACCTCACATCAAAAACATAGTCTGAATCTTTGGGTAAGCCATATTTAAAACCAAAAGATTCGAATACAATGACCAAATCAGCCGTTTTCTTTCCTAGTACTCTCTCCCTAACTAGCTCCGCCAGTTCATGTATGGATAGCTGATCCGTATTAATTTTTAAATCGGCTTTTTCTGCGACGGGCCTTAATATTTCTTGTTCAGTTAAGATGGCATCCGTAAGTGAGTTACTCAATTTAAATAGCGGATGAAGGCGCCGAGTTTCGCTGTAGCGCTTAATTAATACGTCATCACTTGCGTCGAGGTATATTATCGTGATTTCGCAAAAATCAGGTAAATAGTCGAGTACTTCGCTCACTTCTTTCTGCGCACGAGGCAAATTTCGAACGTCAATACTGACTGCTACTTGTTCGTGTTCATCTGAAATAGCACTAACTAGTGTGGGCAGTAAATGAACAGGAATGTTGTCGACACAGTAGTATCCGAGGTCTTCGAGTGAGCGTAATGCTATTGATTTTCCTGAGCCTGATCTTCCGCTGATGATAAGTAGTTTCACTGATAACCTCTCGCTTGGATTGGGTAAGTTACTAAGCTAGCGCTGCCACAATCTCATTTTTATTTTGTGCGCGTCGAATCGCTTTCACAATTGATTTGTCACTGAGTTTTTGTGCAATTCCCGACAAGGCGCGTAAATGGGAATCTGCTTGTTCTTTGGGTACAAGTAATGCGAAAAAAATATCAACAGGTTGATTGTCTATGGCGTCAAAATCAATAGCATGGTCACTGGTAACAATGATAGCAATAACATTTGAGATACCCTCTATTCGCCCGTGAGGGATGGCAATTCCGTTTCCAATGCCGGTACTCCCCATGCGCTCTCTGCAGAGTAAGCTATTGAGCACGTCTACTTGATTGAGCGAGGGGTGCTGCTTAATAGCAATTTCGCTAATAATTTCAAAAATTTTCTTTTTGCTTTGGCATTCGACCGAACATTGCGTTCGGTCGAGCGAGATTATGTCAGAAATGATCATATTTGACTTAGTGTCGTTTTAGTTTCTCTTTATGCTTAATAACTTGTCGGTCTAACTTGTCAATCAAGCCGTCGATTGCTGCGTACATATCAGTATGCTCCGAATTTGCAAATATTTCACCTCCGCTTATGTGTAAGGTTGCTTCAGCTTTTTGGCTTAGCTTTTCCACATTCAAAATTACATGAACGTTGTTGATGTGGTCAAAGTGGCGTTCCAGCTTTTCAAACTTAGTGTCGACGTAATTACGCAGTGAATCTGTAATGTCTACGTGATGACCAGTTAAGTTAATTTGCATAATGCTAGGTCCTCTTTAGATTGAGTCTAGATAAGACTTTTACGTTGGTTGGAAGGGGGAATGTTTAACGATTCCCTATATTTTGCGATTGTTCGCCGAGCAACTTTAATTCCTTGATCGGCAAGCAATTGGGCAATCTTACTATCACTGAGGGGTTTAGCCGGTGGTTCATCGGCAATGAGCTTTTTGATAAGCGCGCGAATTGCTGTGGACGAGGCATTTTCGCCGGAGTCTGTCGCCACGTGGCTTGAGAAAAAGTACTTTAATTCAAATATCCCCCTGGGAGTATGCATATACTTCTGCGTCGTTACACGCGATATTGTTGATTCATGCATATCTACCATTTCTGCCACATCATTTAATACCATGGGTATCATTTTTTCTGGGCCTTTTTCAAAAAACTCTTTCTGTCTGGACACAATACAATGTGACACTTTGAGTAGGGTTTCATTTCTACTCTCCAGACTTTTAATAAACCACTTTGCTTCTTGTAAATGTGACTTAATAAATTGTGAATCGTTCTGATTTTTTGAAGTTTTTGCTATTTGAGCGTAGGTTTCGTTCACCGCAAGGGCTGGTAAGGCATCGTTGTTCAGTTCCACCATCCAGATACCTTTGTTTTTATATACATTGACATCTGGTACAATGTATTCAGGCTCTTTAGTTGAGATAGCGCTACCTGGTCGAGGATTCAAGGTTTTTAGTAAGCGCATCACCTCTTTTAACTGCTCTTCCTTTAACTTGGTTTTACGCATCAGAGTGCGATAATCCTTGCTCCCCAATAACTCTGCATACTCTTTAATCAAGTCTTTCGCTTCTTCTAGCCATGGCGTACCTTGAGCAAATTGCTTGAGTTGAATAAGCAGGCATTCTTGCACGTTTCTCGCACCTGAGCCGATAGGATCAAGTAATTGAATACGTTTTAGTACGCACTCTACTTCTTCGATTTCTACTTCTTCGTTGTCGAGTGACTCAACTATTTCTTCACAAGAACTTGTTAAGTACCCTGATTCATCAATCGAGTCTATAATGGCTATCGCAATACTTTTATCTACTTCTGTGAAATGGCTCATCTGTACTTGCCAAAACAAGTGATCCTGAATGGAGTCGGTCGTCTCGCCTTGAAAAACAAAATCTTCATCAGGGTTACTTCCGATCATTTTTACCGGCGCTGAGCTGGAGCCAAGATACTCGTCCCACGAACTGTCAATGGGAAGATCATTGGGTAAATCACCATTTTGAAGTGCATCGTGACTGTCTACCGCATCTTCCATACTGACAGATGTATCTGATGAGGCATTGGTTTCCCCATTGGTTTGCGTTTCTGCATTACTGCCGGTAGAACTGTCGTCACCTTTGCTATTAGTCGCATCATTTTGCTCAAAATTTGCTTCGGACAGTTCAAGGAGAGGGTTGGATTCTAGCGCCTCTTGAATTTCTTGTTGGAGGTCAAGCGTAGATAGCTGCAACAGTTTGATAGCCTGTTGAAGCTGGGGTGTCATGGTAAGTTGTTGACTAAATTTTAACTGTAACGAGGGTTTCATTACTTTCCTTTTTTTACATCTAAGCCGAAATTACATCTGGTTACAGAACAATAATTTAAAGCTACCATGCAAAGACCTACATCGAAAATTGTTCGCCAAGATACACGTCTCTAACTTCTTGGTTTGATAATACATCATCTGCACTACCTGAGGCTATTAGAGAACCATGGCTAACGATGTATGCGGTTTCACAAACGTCTAGTGTTTCTTTCACATTGTGGTCTGTGATCAGCACACCAATGCCACGATCTTTTAACTGATATATAATCTTCTTTATATCACTAACAGAAATTGGGTCAACACCTGCGAAGGGTTCATCGAGCAAAATAAATTTGGGGTTTGCTGCTAAAGCTCTCGCTATCTCTACTCTTCGCCTTTCTCCACCAGATAAACTCATGCCTAAATTATTGCGAATATGATTGATGTTGAAGTCGTCCAATAATTCGTCAGCTTGCTGTTCTCGTTGTTGGTTACTCAACTCTTTTCGCGTTTGCAATATGGCCATTAAGTTTTCAAATACAGTTAATTTTCGAAAAATAGAAGCCTCTTGTGGTAAATACCCGATACCATGCCGCGCGCGTTCGTGCATAGGCAATAATGACAGATCATTTTGGTCGATGGATATTTCCCCCTTATCGAGCTGCACAAGACCGACTATCATGTAAAAGGTAGTTGTTTTACCAGCTCCATTCGGGCCAAGCAATCCGACTATTTGCCCTGTAGACACTTCAATGCTTACATCACGTACTACTTGTCTGGATTTATACGATTTTGCGAGGTTTTTAGCACAAAGCGTACTACTCATTTTTCATTGCCTTTGTCTTCGCTATTGTCAAAATCGCCTACGCTAATGACAGTACTGACCGTTTTTTCACTGTTTCCATCTGTGCTTGCGATGATTTTTTGTTCAGTCATGTTGTATGCAATACTATCAGCGGAGACTGTAGAGTCATTTTGAGAAATTTGCGCGTTACCCGTCAGGCTGATCTCGCGTGTCGCCACGTCATATTTTATAGAACTTGCTCGCGCGGATACTAAACTACCATCTTCTAGTTTTTGTTGATATGTGGCTGCTTGACCAATAGCTGAGATGACTTCTTTGCCCTTGCCAGCAGCAGCATTCATTTCTACTCTATCAGCAGTTATTTTTAGGCTGCCCTGTAAAATCAATACCTCGTCCACAAGGACTGATGTTTTGCTTTTGCCGTTGAGCAACTGGTTTCGAGAACGAATTTTAATCGTCTGCTGAAAGTCTGTTGCAATATTGTGTTGCGTTTCCTCTGAGTCTGATTGCTCGTCAGCTTCTTGCGCGACTGCGGCGGTAAAAACAGCGAAAAGTAAGGCAGAAAGGGCTACCTTACTAGTTGTTTTTATGCAGTATCTATTGCGGAAAATACTGGCTTTGAACATGTTGCTTTAACTCGTATTGTTGTGTGGCTAAATTACCTTGGATACCAATGCTTTTCACTGAGTAATTGTCACCGAAAATTTCTACTTCTTGATCCGAAAATAAGGTCTTTTGGTCGAGGTTTATTTCTATGTACTCTGTTTGTATCTGCTTGACGAATTCAGTGGTATTTAAGTTGATAATTTTTACATTGTGTTCTAATTGAATTCTACTGCTGCCGTATAATGTGCCTTCTTCAGCGGTAATACGCCAAGGTTCGCCAGATTCAAGAAACACAGTATATACCGGATTGTCAAAAACCATAAACCCTAGTTGCTGATAATGCTCCATTTTGTCAGCAGACACTTGATGACTGAGTAATCCTTCGTCATCATAAAGCTTACTGT
This sequence comes from Agaribacter flavus, assembly GCF_042646125.1. Lineage (NCBI taxonomy): Bacteria > Pseudomonadati > Pseudomonadota > Gammaproteobacteria > Alteromonadales > Alteromonadaceae > Agaribacter > Agaribacter flavus. The sequence continues at coordinate 47,354 of NZ_JBHRSW010000008.1, read as the reverse complement.
CCAAATTAATAGCTTCATACGTTGGGGTCATCGACAACTCACTGTCAGTTTGACTGGGGGGCTGTTCGTCATCGTATATAATGAACAAGTAAAGACCTAAGACGACAGAGAAAACGAAAGCGACACTCCAACCGACTCTATTCATAGGCTATACGCTCGCACTGTGTTGCTTGTATAAGGCTCCGCGAGCCATTAATATCAAATCGCAAAACTCTCTCACTGCGCCACGACCGCCTGCAAGCGAGGTAACAAAATCTGCTTGACCCAATATATAAGGATGGGCATCGTTGACAGCAACTTTTATCCCACTGTTGTCAAATAGCCCAATATCGGGCATATCATCACCGATACTTGCAACGGATGATTTTGTGCAATTTAATTCGGTCATAATAGCTCTGATGGCTTGGCTTTTATTTTCCTGCCCTTGTACTATGTAATTGACGTTTAGAGAGCGCATTCGCTGTTCAACGATATTTGACTGTCGACCCGTGATAACGGCAACTTTGACACCTTCACTTATCACTGCTTTGATACCATAACCATCTTTGGTATTGAATGCTTTTAGCTCTTCACCGCTATTGCCCATGAATACATAGCCGTCTGACAATACACCGTCGACATCAAGTACCAAGAGTTTTAAATCTTTACAGGCTGTTAAAATATGTGAAGGCACTTTTCCATATAATGTGTCGACTGTATTCATTAGATAACGCCTGTTTGTAAAAGCATGTGCATATTTAATGCGCCAACAGGTTTACCTACTTCATTGGTTACTATTAGAGCATTGACTCGTTTTTCTTGCATCATGTTCACTGCGTCCATGGCAAGTGCACTAGCGGGAATAGTGTAGCCAGGAGTTGTCATTACATCTTCAACGGCAACGGTATGCAAATCTACTTGTTTATCGAGAGTCCTGCGTAAATCGCCGTCAGTAAATACACCTATCATCACATCATCTTTTACTATTGATGTTAAGCCTAGGCCTTTTGATGATATTTCGAATAAGGCTGTTGAGAGCACATCATCGTACTGCGACACAGGTACTGCTGCACCCGTTACCATGACATCGGCTACGGAGAGCAACAAGCGTTTTCCTAACGAGCCTCCTGGGTGAGAAAAGGCAAAGTCTTCTTGTGTAAAACCTTTAGATTCAAGCAATGCGATTGCTAACGCATCGCCTAACACAAGTGTTGCTGTGGTACTGGTTGTCGGCGCTAAACCAAGTGAACAGGCTTCATTCTTAATGTTTAAATCCAAACTAATATCCGCAAATTTAGCTAGGTTGCTATGCTTATTATTGGTAATAGCCAGTATCGGGATTTTTAATCGCTTTATAGATGGCAGTATGTTGAGAAGCTCAGAGGTTTCACCACTGCTTGAAATCGCGACTACTACATCCTCAGTGCCAAGCATGCCTAAATCACCATGATTTGCTTCAGCTGGGTGCATAAAAAATGAGGGCGTGCCCGTGCTTGCCAATGTCGCGGCAATTTTATTGCCGATATGCCCCGACTTTCCCATACCGGTCACCACGACTTTGCCTTTGCATCTTTGTAGTAAGGTACATGCTTCTGAAAAGTCTTCATTTAGAGACTGACTCAATTCGATAAGGGCATTTACTTGGTTTTCAAAGGTACGCCTTGCGGATTCTAGATAGCTCATTGTTCTCACATGAATAAGAAGTATTGGTAAGCGAGAAAGCTAATAACAAAAATGCTACCTTCGATTCTTGATATTCGCCTTGAACCGCGAATATTGAAGCAAAAAATGAATAGCAGCACAGTTAAACCCAGCATGATCATGGAGTCTCTACTTGAAGCTGAGCCGTCAATTTCCGAAGGCATTATCAAACCAGGCATGGCTAATACAGCTAACAGGTTAAATATGTTTGAGCCGATAATGTTACCAAGTGCTAAGTCGTCTTCTCCTTTTAGTACTCCGGCTATACTGGCAGCCAACTCCGGTAAGCTAGTACCTATGGCAATAATTGTTAGACCAATCACCAAATCACTAATCCCAAAATATTTTGCGATAAAAACGGCAGAGTCGACGAGAAAGTTAGCACTTAAGGGGAGAAGTATCAGTCCGACTACCACCCAAAAAACCGCTGCTTGGGTACTAACGCCACTCGGTACTTCGTCTTCAGTTTCAGCTATGAGCGGATCGCCTTTGTCCACTTTAAATGATAGCAGTGCCATCCCAGCGATGACTAAAACGAACAAGGTGATAAGTACAATGCCTTCGATTCGAGAAAGGTAGCTATCATCAATAAAGTAAACGGCCAACAATGAAATAAGCAAGAGAACAGGTAATTCTCTTTTTAAGGTAGTGGATGATACAAGTAAAGGTTTAATAATAGCTGTGAAGCCCAATACTAAAGCAATGTTCGTGATATTGGAGCCGAGGGCGTTACCTACTGCCGTATCTGTTTTACCCGCTAACGAAGCTGTCGCGCTGACTACAATTTCTGGCGCTGAAGAGCCCATTGCAACAATAGTTAGGCCAATAAGCATAGGTGAAACACCTATATTCTTTGCCAGCGCAGAAGCACCATAAACAAATCTATCAGCACTCCAACTTAGTACTAATAACCCAATAAAGAAAATGACAAGATTTGTTATCACGTTTTTTGACTATTTTAAGTATGACTTACCAATTACGTCTAAATATGTTCTAACTAGTAGAAATTCAAGTTAGACAAGCACTTCTTTGAGCTTAACACAAGTTTTGCTGTTGTGATGTCGTTTTTCCGTGCTTTTATAAATGAACGCTTTTTTTGTAAACAAATCGCAATAATTTGGAATTTATGAAGCAATTCTCGAAAAGGCACTTTTACTTACGTAAAAAAATGCAGCCTTTTCTTACAATTTTTAACACTAAATTTCGGTCTATGTACTTGAAATAGGCTAGAATGAATCCATAAACAGCAGCCTATATGAAAAACCGGCCTGTAATTACCTGTAAAGTTACAAACCATTTCCCCGAAGGAACGTGTGCTAAATATTATGACCAACAACCTTATTTCTGTTGAAAATATGACTTTTAACCGTGGAGAACGTGTCATTTATGACAATGTTTCTTTAAAAGTCCAAAGGGGAAAAATTACAGCGATCATGGGGCCTAGTGGTATTGGAAAAACCACCTTATTAAAGTTGATAGGGGGGCAGTTGGCTCCAGACAGCGGGCGTGTTGAGTTTATGGGGCAGGATGTGCACGCGATCAAGCGCTCTGAACTCTACAATTTAAGGCGCAAAATGGGGATGTTGTTTCAAAGTGGCGCGCTCTTCACCAATATGTCTGTGTTCGACAACGTTGCCTTTCCGTTGAGGGAGCACACGCAAATGAGTGAAGCTTTGATCAAAACAGTTGTGTTGCTAAAGCTTGAGGCGGTTGGCTTACGAGGGGCAAGTCAACTTATGCCCAGTGAATTATCTGGTGGAATGGCGCGAAGAGCGGCACTTGCGCGTGCAATAGCACTCGATCCCGAGTTAATCATGTACGATGAGCCTTTTGCGGGACAGGATCCCATTTCCCTCGGCGTCTTATTAGAACTAATTAAATCGCTTAGTAACGCCCTAAAGCTCACAAGTATAGTCGTCACGCATGATGTAACAGAAGTGCTGTCTATTGCTGATTATGTATACATATTGGCAAACAAAACCATCATTGGAGAAGGTACACCTTCACAAATTCAGCAATCTGAGTCAGAACTTGTGCAGCAGTTTTTGGGAGGGAAAGCACATGGCCCTGTACCATTCCATTTTGCGGCTAAAGAATTAAGCGCAGAGTTTTTAGGAAGATAAATAGTGGAAATAATTCAGAAACTGGGGCGGAATACGATCGAAGTATGCGCTTCTGTAGGCAATGCAAGCTTAATGTTGTTTGGTGCGTTAGTAGCCTTACCGAAATGGAAAAACCTGCGTCTAACCATTGAGCAAATGTATGTTGTCGGTGTGCAATCTTTGCTTATCATCATGGTATCAGGTTTGTTTATCGGCATGGTTATGGCTTTGCAAGGCTACACGATATTGGTGAACTACGGTGCCGAAGGCAGTTTGGGGCCAATGGTGGCATTGTCAATACTGCGCGAGTTGGGGCCAGTGGTCACCGCTTTGTTGTTTGCTGGGCGTGCAGGCTCTGCATTGACGGCAGAAATAGGCTTAATGAAAGCGACAGAGCAGCTCAGTAGCTTAGAAATGATGGCGGTTGATCCACTTCGGCGCGTTATATCACCTCGCTTTTGGGCTGGCGTAATAAGTATGCCAATGCTCGCTCTCATATTTTCTGCGATTGGGATATTAGGTGGCCATTTAGTGGGTGTAGATTGGCTTGGCGTCGATGCAGGTAGTTACTGGTCTATTATGCAATCGACTGTTGAGTGGAAAGAAGACGTCGTGAATGGGGTGATTAAAGCCTTTGTTTTTGCTCTAGTCGTGGTTTGGATAGCACTTTACAAAGGGTATTCTTGCTTGCCGACTTCAGAGGGCATTAGCAAGGCGACCACAGAAACGGTCGTGTATTCGTCCCTAGCGATTTTAGGATTGGATTTTATATTAACAGCATTAATGTTTGGAATAAGTTAGAGACACTATGACCAATAGAAAAAATGAATTACTCGTCGGTTTTTTTGTACTATTAGCCATCGCTGCCGCCTTGTTATTGGCACTTAGAGTGGCTAACCAAGGCATGGCCGGAAATGGCGACACCTACCAGCTGACCGCGCGATTCGATAATATAGGTGGGTTGAAGTCTCGTTCATCCGTCAAGGTGGGTGGGGTTGTTGTGGGTAGAGTGTCAGATATCTATTTACATGAACAGGACCTTATACCTGTAGTGGTAATGGATATTTCTTCAGAATATGAACTAACTTTTCCCGATACAAGTACATTATCTATCTTGACTTCTGGACTTTTGGGTGAACAGTTTATTGGATTGCAGCCAGGATTTATTTTCCCAGAAGATATGGAAATGATTGAAGAAGACAAGGTCTGTGAAACCTCGCCTTACAGCGAGTGCCCATACTTGACCGATGGAGAAGAGGTGTTGGATACAAAATCAGCCTTAGTCTTAGAAGATCTAATTGGACAGTTTTTATTTAATCAAGGAAACGAATAAATTATGAAAGCCATAAAAATGTTAATTGCTAAAAAACTACTTATAGTCTCCTTATTCTTATCGTTCTTCAGTTTGCTGAGCCCTTCAGCAATAGCTGAAGAAGTAAGTAAGCTCGATCCCTATAAGATGGTAGAAGATGTTGCGTCAAAAACTTTTGAAAGAATAAAAGTAGAACAAGGCAATATCAAAGCAAATCCTGAGGTACTTAGAGTGATCATGGAAGATGAATTGATGCCTTACATTGATTATCGGTTTTCAGCATTTAAAGTCTTAGGGAAATATTCTCGAAACGCTGACAAAAAAGATTTATTAGAATTTATTAGCGTGTTTCGTCAATACCTGATTACTACCTATGCAGTCGCTATGGGCTACTACGATGATCAGTTGGTGGAGTTTGAACCAGCAAAAGACTATGCAGACCGGACAGATGTCACGGTGCGAGCAGTCATTAAAGATGAAGGTAAGCCTGATATCAAAGTAGCGTTTAAAGTAAGAAAAAACAGAAAGACCAACGAATGGGAAGCGTATGACATGATCGCCGAAGGAATCAGCCTTTTGTCAAGCAAGCAAAGCGAGTTTGAAGGTTTGTTGCGCAAGGGCGGTATTCAGGAGGTCATAACATTGATGAGAGAGAGCATTAGTAAACCTATTGAGCTTGAAAGTGATCAAGAAACGAGCGCTGACTAATGGAGTTTAAAACAAAAGTTGAAGACAAAGATGCTTATCTGACAATATCAGGTGCATTAGATCGTAATTTTTTAGAAAAAGACTTTTGGGTTTCTGACGAAGCACAGACAATCTTGAAGCGAGATATCAAAACCCTCGTTGTAGATATGGAAGGCGTGGATGATGTCGATACTGCTGGTATTGCTTGGATGCTGAACTTAGCTCGAGACGCAAAAACGAATAATGTTGGCGTCAAGTTCTTGCATATACCGCCATCTCTTGTCGCATTGGCCAAATTAAGCAATGTTGATTCACTGATTTCTTAAGGAGTAGTCAATGACAAATGAAGAAGTAGCTAGCTTAGTTAAGGATAAACTAGGCTTACAAGAAGTAAAAGTTAAGAGTGAGGGAACACATTATCAAATTATTGCAATTGATGACCAATTTGAAGGCATGAGCCGAGTAAAAAAGCAACAAATGATTTATTCCCCATTGTCTGAAAAGATTGCTGATGGCACTATTCACGCTATTACAATAAAAACTTTCTCTTCTACCCAATGGGAACGCGAGAAGTTGTTCAATTAAAAAGGTAAGTAATGGACAAACTGGTTATCAATAAAAGCCCTGCTCTGAAGGGCTCGGTGCGTATTTCAGGTGCTAAAAATGCTGCGTTGCCACTCTTAATAGCCAGTTTACTTACTGATACTCCCTGTACCTATACAAATGTACCGAATCTGAAAGACATCAAAACAACGTTGGCCTTGCTGAAAGATCTCGGCGCTGAAACCAGTCAAATTGATACGAACACCGTCGAAATTAATGCGAGTCAGATAGAAAGTGTCACTGCCTCTTATGATTTGGTTAAGACCATGCGGGCTTCAATTTTGGTCTTAGGTCCTTTATTAGCGAAATATGGTAGAGCCAATGTATCACTCCCTGGTGGCTGCGCTATTGGTGCTAGGCCAGTAAATTTGCATTTATCTGGTTTGGAAAAAATGGGGGCAAAAATTGATGTAGAGGAAGGATATGTCAGAGCCTCTGTAAATGGCAAATTACAAGGTGCTCGCATATACATGGATATAGTGAGCGTCGGAGCAACAGAAAACTTGATGATGGCCGCTGCTCTTGCTACGGGTACAACGACCATTGAAAACGCGGCACGTGAACCCGAGATTGTCGATTTGGCCAATTGCTTGAATGCAATGGGCGCAAATGTAAGTGGGGCAGGGACTGACTGTATTAGTATCGAAGGCGTTGAAAAGCTTTCAGGTTGTGAATACAGTATTTTACCTGATCGTATTGAGACTGGTACCTTCTTAGTGGCAGCGGCGGCTACAAAAGGGCATATCATTTGCGAAAATGCCGCTCCTCATTCCTTAGATGCAGTAATCAATAAATTAGAGCTCGCAGGGGCAAAAATAACCCTAGGTGATGATTGGATTGAATTAGATATGGAAGGTCGGGCGCCTAAAGCAGTAAATATCAAGACCGTGCCTCATCCAGGCTTCCCAACTGATATGCAGGCGCAGTTTGTTACCTTAAATGCAGTGGCTGAAGGCACAGGCGTCGTTACTGAGACAATTTTTGAAAATCGCTTTATGCATGTTCCCGAACTTCAACGCATGGGAGCAAATATTGAGTTACAGGGTAATACCGCCATCACTCCCGGTTCTTCACGCCTAAAAGGGGCGCAAGTAATGGCGACTGACTTAAGAGCATCAGCAAGTCTAATAATTGCAGGATTAGTCGCTGAAGGTGAAACAATTGTGTCTCGCATATACCACTTGGATAGAGGCTACGAAAACATAGAAAGTAAGCTTGGTAAATTAGGTGCTAATATTAAGCGGGTAGCGGATTAAGAGTAAGCGGTGATTTAGCTGCGAGCCACTAATTGAGGGTTTAACTTCCCAACCACTGCTTTTACTTCGATTAACTCGCCATTCCTGTTTATTTGCAATGTGATATTTGTGCCGGGTTTACTCTCGGCAATTACATCCATGATTTCTAAATCAACTAGAGGCTTGCCATCAACCGCTAGGAGTATGTCGTTGATTTGGATACCAGCGTATGCTGCGGGGCTATTTTTATCTATTTGCTCGACTAAAAATCCTGAACCGTCAAGTAAGTCTTGACCTGATACACCCAACTGCCCCCTTGTCACAGTACCACTTGTGATGATTTCGTCCATAACGCGTTTTGCTAAGCCGTAAGGTACGGCAAAATTAACGCCGTCAACCTTTGTGTTACGAGATTGAAAGCTAGCATTAGTGATCCCTACGAGATAACCATTGCTATCGATTAATGCCCCTCCTGAGTTACCTTGATTTAAGGCTGCGTCTGTCTGAATAAAATCAAAGTAATTCGCTAAGCCCTTGCGTCCTGTGCGACTAACAATACCTGAGGTAATGGTTTGCCCTAAGTCGAGTGGATTACCTACCGCCATCACTATGTCTCCAACTCTAAGTTCTGGTGATTCCATTTGTGGCATAACGACTAAATCTTGGGCATCTATTTTTAGTACTGCTAAATCAGTAACTAAGTCGAAGCCAATTAGCTGAGCAGGGTAACGTCGGTTGTCTTGTAGTTGAACATAGGTACTGTCTGCGTTTCTGATGACGTGATAGCAAGTAAGCAAGTAACCCTCGTTCGACATAATAACGGCTGAGCCTAAGGATATTCTAGAGTAGGAACGATTTCTGAAAATTCCTGTATTCTCAATGCTTTGACTATATATGTTGGCAACAGCAGGGGCACTGTGCGCCAGTGCTTCGTAGTAGGAGAGCCTTGGTGGTACTGGCTTTTCACGACTCAAAATGTTGATGTTTAGCCCTTCTCCTTCGCGAAACTGCGGAAAAAATATGAGCAAAATCGCCGCGACAATACAACCCAACAGAATAGGTTTTAACAAGGTGAGCAATATTTTATGAGATATAGTCATCAGTTTTTAATTTTGCTTATATTCAAAGAGCAAGTATAGCAATTTGGTTTTGACTATTGTAAGCGAATAGCGGGAATAAAAAAATCCCCAAGTTCAGCACTATGAACTCGGGGATTCGTGTTTAGTGAATCTTTTAGCGGATAATAATGAACAGCGAGCTACTGCCTCGTTTTACATTAAGTGCAATCACACCTTCACTGTCTTCTACTCTTCTCGAGAATTCCGCAATGCTGCTGACTCTGCGTCGATTTACACCAACAATTACGTCGTCTGCTCGCAGGCCAATTCTAGCTGCAGGCGAGCGTTCAGCCACTTCTGACACAATCACTGAACCTTCCGCACTCTCAAATACTGCGCCTTCAAGTGCTGGATGTATTTCTTTTGCTTCTGCCAGTATGTCTTCTGCAGCTCCAAGCACTACGTCAAACTCAAGTTTTTCGCCATTTCTGAATATTTCTAGTTTGACTTCTGTTCCTGCGCCTAAACTACCTACTTTACCTCGCAGTTCAGAGAAGCTCCCTACCTCATTGCCATCGATACTGACAATAATATCGCCAGATTGAATACCTGCTTTTGCCGCTGCAGAACCGTCAGTGACTTCGTTTACAAATGCACCTTTATTTGTAGGTGAATTCATCGCTTCAGCTAGACCTGCATCAAGATCTCCACCTTGGATGCCCAGCAATCCGCGGCGAACTTCGCCAAATTCTATAATTTGGTCAATGAGGCTTTTCATCATATTGCTTGGGATCGCAAAACCGATACCCACGTTCCCACCGTTGGGACCAAAAATAGCGGTATTGATACCAACTAGTTCACCACGAAGGTTGACCAAAGCGCCGCCTGAGTTACCGCGATTGATAGCTGCGTCGGTTTGAATAAAGTCTTCATAGCCACCAATATTTAAGCCAGAGCGGCCTAGCGCACTGACTATGCCGGAGGTAACAGTTTGGCTTAGACCAAAAGGATTACCAATAGCTACAACAAAGTCGCCCACTCGCAACTTATCTGAATTTGCTAAGGGTAGTTCTGCTAAGTCTTCAGCGTCTACCTTGAGCAAGGCAATATCACTTTGTTCATCCGCGCCTAGTTTTTCTGCTTTGAGTTCGCGGCCATCGGTAAGTTTGACAATTATTTTGTCAGCGTTATTGACGACATGGCTATTGGTTACCACATAACCTTCTTTTGCATCAATAATGACACCTGATCCTAACCCTCTAAAAGGACGTTCTTGTTGTTGCTGTTGAGGGTTACCAAAAAAATACCTGAACATTTCAGGCACCTGTTGACGAGATGTTTGTGTGCCTTCTACAGAAATACTGACTACTGCTGGGGTCGCTTCTTCTAGCATTGGTGCCAGAGAAGGCACGTCTTTTTCAGAAAAGAAGGGAATGCCAGCTGACGCACTGGCCGTTACTATGATCGAGCACGCCGTCACGGCGGCAAACAGTAATTTTCGGGTGTAGATATTCATTTAAGACTTTACTCCTGATACTAAATACCATCTAAAGACTAGAAGTTAGGGTCATTAGTTCAGAAACCAAGAGTTACTTGATTACTTTTTCTTCTCTTTCTTTGCCCACAAACAGACCAGATGAATCATTGGCGAAGTCTCTGGGTTGTGCGTTTTCAATTTCGCTTTTTGGTGGTTTGTTTACTTCAACACTACTGTTACGTAAGAAAATACTAGCCTGTTCACCGTAAAAATTAGATTTTTCGCCTCGTTGTGATGGTTGGCTAAGCGAGGTTTCATAACTGAGTATGGAGTTATTTAAGTGTTCTACTTGCTGTTTAAGCGTATTGATTGCACTCTTTGTGGTAGTAATGTGAGATTGCGCTTGCTGCGCTAGCAAAGCTTTTAACTCTGCCTCGGAACTGGCCATTTGTTGTGATTTGCTTGCGGCTTGGTTTTGACTAATTTTCCAAGCAACGGCTGCACCTACTAACAAACCGATTATTAAACCTATTAGTACACTTATAGCGTCCATCGTTAACTCCTTGATAAGCTGTTGCCCGAGATCATTCAACATTAGCCGAATTCATGCAAGTGGATATTATGTAAATTTGTATGAAGTGAGTATAATCGAGCCACGCTTGTTTTGTGTTTATGAAAAAGTTTTAGGTAAGTTAGTATGACGCCATGGGAAAAGTATCAGGACGATTTAACACGGATAGAATTTCAATACGACCCCGCGCAAGAGCAAGCGGTTAAAGAGTTACAAAGACTTTATGATGAGTTAACGCAACCTGCAAAAAAAATAACTTGGCGGGTAAAACTTGCTTCAACCTTTGGCAAGGGTATGTCAAAACCATCCATTCAAGGCATATATTTTTATGGTGGTGTGGGTCGCGGCAAAACATATCTGGTTGATACTTTCTACGATTGCTTACCTTTTGATAATAAGTTACGCGTGCATTTTCATCGTTTTATGCACCGCGTGCATAACGAGCTAAAAAAACTCGCCAAGCAAGCCGACCCACTTAAGGTTGTAGCGAAGCAGCTAGCCGCTGAAACGCGAATCATATGCTTTGATGAGTTTTTTGTGTCGGATATTACCGATGCAATGATTTTAGGTACCTTGATGCAATGCTTGTTTGAAGAGGGGATTGTGCTTGTTGCGACGTCGAACATTGTGCCTGACGATTTGTATAAGAATGGTCTGCAAAGAGCGCGATTTCTGCCTGCGATAGAACTAATCAATCAAAATACGCGAGTGGTCAACGTCGACAACGGTGTTGATTATCGGTTAAGAACCTTGGAACAAGCTGAGATATACCATTACCCTCTTGATGATGCTGCGCAACAAAATTTAGATACATATTTTATGCAACTTGCGCCAGAAGAAGGGCAAAGCAACACTGTAATCGAAGTCGAAGGGCGAGATATCCCGGTGCTGAAAGTATCGGAAGGAATTGCTATGTTTGACTTCTTTGCACTCTGTGATGGACCACGCAGTCAGACAGACTATATTGAACTGAGTCGTGAATTCAATACGGTATTGCTGGCAAATGTCGCGCAAATGGGAGAAAGCACAGATGATATTGCGCGCCGATTTATTGCCATGGTCGATGAGTTTTACGAGCGTAAAGTTAAACTGATTATTTCAGCAGAGGTGCCTTTGGAAAAATTGTATTCAACAGGACGTTTGTCATTTGAATTTAGGCGATGCTTGAGTCGTCTGCAAGAAATGCAGTCACATGATTATCTGTCGTTACAACACTTAGCGGGCTAGCGCACAAGCTACTCTTAGTGCAGCTTAAAAGGCTGCAACAAAGAGTAGATATGCTATGATTGTACATTAAACCCTTTAGGCAGGGCTTGCGCGCGGTTTTTGATGATCGGCGAGTTAGTTAAACGTCTCCGCAGCGGGATAGGAAATAAGAGAAAGCAATGGGAAGAAAATTTGAAGTAAGAAAAGTGGCAATGGCAAAAACTGCCGCCCAAAAAACCAAAGTTTATTCTAAATATGGTAAAGAGATATACGTTTGCGCTAAGAACGGCGGTGCTGATCCCGAAGCAAACTTGTCATTGAGACGCTTAATTGAAAAAGCGAAAAAAGACCAAGTGCCAGCGCATGTAATAGACAAAGCTGTCGACAAAGCGGCAGGCGGAACAGGTGAAGATTTTGCTCCTGCGAGATACGAAGGCTTTGGTCCTGGTGGTTGCATGGTTATCGTTGATTGCTTGACCGATAATGTCAATCGAACAATTACCGATGTTAGAAATTGCTTCACTAAAACAGATAGTAAACTTGGCGCGCAAGGCTCTGCTGCGCATATGTTCGATCATCTTGCTATTTTTGGTTTCAAAGGTGATGACGATGAAGTCGTGCTCGAAGCCCTCATGGAGGCTGATGTTGATATTCATGATGTAGAAGTCGATGGTGGCGAAGTCACGGTATTTGTGCCTCATACCGAATTCTTTAAAGCAAAAACCGCTCTCTCTGAATCCTTCGACGGTATTACTTTTGACGTGGAAGAGATCACCTTCGTACCGCAAACAGAAACTGAAATTAATGAAGAAGCGAGACCCATGTTTGATAAATTCATGGACATGCTAAATGATTGTGAAGACGTGCAAAACATCTATCACAACGCAATCCTAAACGATTAAGTATACTCGCTCTTTGCTAAATATGCCCTAGCTCTGAGGAGCCTAGGGCCTCCCTCCAATGGCAGCTTACGGTTCCTGTCGACCACCAACAAAAGTATGGCTTTCCCATAAAGACCCTAGGGAAAATAAATTCCTTTACGCACAACTCAATTTACATAATATTTTTGTTAATTACATTTTGTTAACGTAATTTCATCTCTACAAACATCCTCAATGGTGAAAGCCATGTCTCATCAACCGTTTAATCTTATCTCGCGCAGAGCATTTATGCGTTCGTCCTTGGGGTGTGGTTGTTTATTTTTAGCCTCGGCATATACCCAACCAGCCCGAGCCCTTACGCTGCAGCCCTCGAGGCATGCATTATATTTACCTGACAAGCCCATGATAGCCGTTGATCCGAGCAATCCACGTTGGTTGCGTTGGACCAATGGAAAACCCTTTTTTATGAGTGGTCCTGGCGATCCTGAGAGTTTCTTGTTTCGTGGTGAGCGGCAGTCAAATGGTACTTATGAGGGTGATCAAATTGCACTCATGAATAAAGTGGCAGAAGCAGGCGCGAATTGTTTGTGGTGGGTGGGCATGCGAAGTCACGGAGGTGATGGAGGGCCGTTGGAAAACATGTTTGTAGATGGCAATCCGGACAAAGGTATCAATCATGCGGTACTTGACCAATGGGAAGGATGGTTGGCTCATGCCGAAAAACTCGGTTTGGTGGTTTCATTTTATTTTTATGATGATCAGGTGGAGGTTGAGCTTGGCGAAAACAGCTTGTCTTGGCAGCTCGATGTGTCGGGTAACTTGCATCCTCAAGAAGCACAGATGATAAATGAAGTCGTCAAGCGTTTCTCTAAATATGGAAACATTATCTGGGGAGCGATGGAAGTCGCAGACAAAAGAGGAGCCAGATTTATTCCTCATCTAAAAGCATTTTCTAAACATATTCGCGATGTCGATCCGTACTCACACCCTATTGCGATGAGTGTGGGGTTTGCCGGTGATAGTTTCGCCGATTATGCCAACGATCCTAATATTGATATCTACAGCATCATGAAACTAGAGCGTTTAAGTGCAGATGAAATTAATCAACGTGGGCTCGGTTACTACGCAGCGGCTGAAGGCCGTTACGTATGTAATTTTGCGGAAACGCATGGTTACGGTAAAGGTGAAACCGCAAGAATAAAGAATTGGGCAACCGCTATGTCAGGATGCTACCTACAGGTACATGGGCATCACGTTCACAACAATACTTTGCAGGATCTCAAAGACTGCGCGTTGGTGAGCAAATTTTTTGAACAATGTGACTTTTACTCGATGCAACCCAACAACCGACTCGCGCGAGACAAGACCAAATACGTCATGGCAGAAATAGGAAAACAGTACATTTTGTATGCTAGAGAATCAGATAAGGAAAGTACGCTCGCTTGTCTTGAAATACCTGATGGTGATTATCAAGCGTTGTGGGTCGATTGTATTTCTGGTGAGTTTTATCGAGAAAGCATGGCCCTTAAAAAAGCCAAGCGAGGCATGACCAGAATCACTAAACCCAAGCATTTTGGCGCGGAAGTCGCCGTGTATTTGCTGAGGGAATCAATATGAGATTACATCTAACGCAATGCATCATATCAGGGTGCAAACAATCTAGTGGTAAAAAGGCCTTAAGGTCTGGGTTCAAGGTAGGGTTAATTGTTTGCAGTTTATTCTTACTAGTATCAAATGCGGCAGCTAAACAACCCAATGTGCTTCTGATCATGGCAGACGACTTGGGCTTTGAAACGGTAGAAAGCTATGGAGGACGCTCATATAAAACGCCAAATTTGACGCGTTTAGCCCAAGAAGGGATCCAATTTAATCAAGCTTATGCAACGCCATTGTGCACCAACACTCGAGTACAGTTAATGACGGGGAAGTATCAACACCGTCATTGGACAGGCTTTGGTTTATTGAATCCAGATTTGAAAACCTTTGGTCATCTGATGCAAGAAGCCGGATACAGCACCGCTATTGCTGGAAAGTGGCAGCTCCAGAGTTACGATCCACCTGAATATCCTGGGGCGGAGAAGCGCCGCGGGATTGGGATGAAAATACAAGAGGCAGGATTTGATGAGTACAGCTTATTTCATGTTGCGCATACCGAAGACAAAGGCAGCCGCTATGCCTCACCTAAAATTTTTCAAAACGGCCAATTCATAAGTAATACTGAAAATAGCTATGGCCCGGACATTTGGGTAGACTTTATCGCTGATTACATGACGCGCAAAACAAATGAAGAGCGTCCTTTTTTTATGTACTACGCAATGTCTCTTCCACATGGACCAATAAATCCAACACCGCACAGCGAGGATTGGAAGGATAAGAGTAAACGTCACCTACAAGCATTAAAGTACTTTCCAGACATGGTCGAATATGCCGATTATTTGGTAGGGAAACTCATCGATAAAGTTGACGAGCTTGGCATCCGAGAAAACACTATCATTATTTTTTATAGTGACAACGGCACGCAATGGAATATCTTGTCTGACTTGGATGGAGAGTGGGTACAAGGCGGTAAGGGCTTGACTAACAATCTGGGGATTAAAGTGCCGATGTATGTGAGTTGGAAGGGGACATCACCAGAGGGAAAAACAAACAATGATCTCGTGGAATCAACGGACTTTTTCCCCACTTTGTTGGATATTGCAGGAAAACCGGGTTTAGCTAGCAATGAAAAAGTAGATGGGATCAGCTTTTATCCCCAAATGGTAGGGAAGAAAGGAAAAACACGAGATTCAGTCTATGTGCACTACGAGACTCGGCCTGGTGTAGAAAAAGACCGTTTTCATTTAGAGAGACTGGCACTTGATAAAGATTTTAAGCTCTATCACGATGGACGCCTGTATAAACCAAGTGAAGACATTTACGAAGAATGGGCGATTCTACCGGAATACGATAGCGCAGCATCGTATGCCGCTAGGGTAAAGTTGCAAAAAGTATTAGACAGTATGCTGCCCTACCAGATTTTCGACCCCGATGCAGTGCCTCGCGAAGATACGTGGCTTTCATATCAACAGGGGTTTTCTTTTGACGACAACAGTGCATGTATCGTGATGGAAGCAGAAAGCGTCGCTTACCCACGAGATGAATCTTGGATTGCTCAAAATAGTATTTCAGGGCATACAGGTAGTGGGTATATACGGGCTTTGCGTGAACAACATGAGCAACCTACAAAGGGCATCATGACTTTTGTGCTGAATATCGCAACGCCAGGGGAATGGATTATCGATGTACGTCACAGGCATGATCACTATGACAGTGCTAAAGAAAACGGTTTTTGGATGAAAATTGGCGATCAAGCATGGAAAGCGTATCACTCTGATCAAAGTGAAAAAGCAAAAGGCTGGGAGTTTGGTATTCATGAGCACAATAAACCGAGCCTACCAGTTAGTGCTCATCTCAACATGAGCGCACAAAAAATTCAGATTGCGCCCATGTTTGAACATTTTAAACTTGATCGTATTGTCGCGTATAGAAGTCACCGCACTGACTGTGCATACAACCTTTCCACACCACAAGCTAAGTTTCATCCTTGGTTTGATTATAACTAAAGGACAAGACGTACTCATATTTATGCCTTTGATACGAGGATTGAGGCTATGAAAAATTTATACATTTTCTTATGTGTAGCAGTAAACACTTTTGTTCTGTTCGGGTGTGCAAATTATATTGTTGATACAACAGAGGGAGTAAAAAACATCCCAAGTAAGCATGCAAACGACGCCAATTTAGTCAATAAATTTGATGGGCGCGAAATGCTAGCAGTGGGAGAGCATATCGGGTTTATCGAGATATTATCTCCCAAGGCAAAGGATTACTTGCGCGCCGATACACCCATTGTAATAGAGGCAAATAACTTCAATTGGATAGAGGGGCCTGTCTGGGTAGAAGCAGAAAACTTCCTGTTGTTTTCTGATGTCCCCGAAAACAAAATTTACAAGTTCAGCCCAGAGAACGGTGTATCGCTGTATATACAACCCTCTGGCTACAACAAACTTTATCCCAATGATGAAAAGAAAGGCTCAAACGGCTTAGCTATCGATAATAGTGGGCGGTTAGTGTTAATGCAGGTGGGAGATCGCAGAGTAAGCAGAATGACAGCTACGCTGAGTGACCCGCGTGCTGATTATGAAACGATTCAGTCGCACTATAACGACAAGCGTTTTAATGGCCCTAATGATATTGTTTTTCACAGTAGTGGCATGTTTTTTATGACTGATCCGCCCTATGGCCTTTCTGGAAAGTTAAGCGATCCAAAGAAAGAACTGCCGTTTCAAGGGGTGTTTCGAGTCGAGCAAAATGGTGAGGCCATATTACTTGACGATACCTTGAGCTTCCCTAATGGCATTGGCTTGTCTCCTGATGAGCGAATATTGTACGTGGCGGTTTCAGATGGACGTAAACAGTTTAAAAATGCTGCTATTCACGCTTATGATTTGAATTCTATTGGTGATGTCAGCAATAAACGTGAATTAGTAAACGGAAGTCACTTGATTGATTTACCCGGAGAACAAGGCAATTTTGACGGGATGGATGTGCATTCCAGTGGAGTTATTTTTGCCACGGCTCCCGGCGGTGTATGGCTAATAATGCCGACAGGAGAAGTGATCGCTAAGATCAGGACAAAGCAGAAAAATGGTAACTGTACCCTAAGTGCCGACGAAAAAATGCTCTACATCGCAGCCGATGGCTACTTATTGAATGTGGCATTAAAATGAAACGCGCATATACTTTAAGTATTTAGCGATGATAGAGAACTATTCGTGGGAGACTAATCAGAATTTTGTTATACTCTGCGCCGAAGTCAGCCAGACAATCGCTGCTATTAGGATATTTGTCTTAGTAGGGGAGGAAAGTCCGGGCTCCATAGGGCAGAGTGCCAGATAACGTCTGGGCGGCGTGAGCCGACGACAAGTGCAGCAGAGAGAAGACCGCCATGTTAGCCGTAAAAAGCGCTTGGTAAGGGTGAAAGGGTGCGGTAAGAGCGCACCGCGTCACTGGTAACAGTTGATGGCCAGGTAAACTCCACTCGGAGCAAGACCAAATAGGTTTCCTTCAGGTGCGGCCCGCACCGGAAACGGGTAGGTTGCTTGAGCCAGTTAGTGATAGCTGGCCTAGAGGAATGATTGTCCAAGACAGAACCCGGCTTATGGCTGACTTCAAATCAAACCCTGTTCGATAGCTTTTAATACGGCCCGCGTACGATCCCTTACACCTAACTTCGATAAGATACTCGATACCTGATTTTTTATTGTTCCCTCAGAACGAAACAGGCTGGAGGCCATTTCTTTGTTACTACAACCCGCTGCGATAAGACGCAAGATTTCTATTTCGCGTTTGCTCAGGGCTTCAGGTAATTGAGCCGAATCAAAATTATTTGCTACGCCTTGCAATCCCTTAAGTAGTTGCTCGGTAATAGTTGGCTGTATCAATGTGTCACCCTTGTGTACCTTGACTATGCTTTCCACAAGTGTTTCCAAAGATACGTCTTTTAATAGGTAACCTTTTGCACCCGCTTGAATAGCTTGGATAACTGATACGTGATCATCAAAAGTGGTAAGTATTATTGCTGGCGTGTTCAATCCTTTTTGTTTTATGGCTTTTAGAGTCTCTATACCGTTCATTTTAGGCATTCTAATGTCGAGCAAAATCACGTCGACCTCAAGGCCTTGGGAGATAGAGTCGAGCGCCTCTTCTCCATTACATGCTTCCGCTGTCACCGTGACTTGATCTGACAAAGAAAGCAGACTCTTTATGCCTTGGCGTATCAGCATTTGATCATCAACTAGGAGTACTCGAATCATCTTACTTTACCGGCACAGTGAGCGTAGTTAAAAAGTGCTGAGTATTGACGTCAAAATTGATTTCACCGTTTAGGTTCAAAACGCGCTCTTGCATCCCTCGTAAGCCATTTCCCAATGTGATGGTTTTGGGCAAATAGCCATCATTGCTTATTTGCATTTTTACGGAATCGTTATCCTGAGAAAGCGTGACCTGCATTTTTGTTGCTTTTGCGTGTTTTAGGGTATTCGTAATGGACTCTTGAATACATTTGATTAGGCAATCGGCAATTTCAATATTGTCGAGTACGACATTGTTGTCTACGGATGCCTGAATATCTAAGCTAGGAAGATGACTTTTGATCATATCAATTGTGGTTTCTAAATCGACTTTACTTTTTTCTCTAATGTCACTGACTGCGTCTCTTACATCGCTCAATAGTAATTTCGATAATTGGTGGCATTGATCGATATTGTCTTTGACGCTACCACTGGTTTTTCTACTCGCAACTTGCAGATGAATAGACAAAGCGGTTAAGTGATGGCCCAGCAAGTCGTGAATATTGCGGGCTATTCTAAGTCTTTCTCCTTGCTCAACAGCTTGCTTTAATAAGGTTTGCGTACTGATTAGTTCTCTACTTGCTCTTTCTGCTTGTTCCTTGGCTTGTTTTTCTTTTTTCAAGGCATTGATCATAATGAATGAAAATAAATTAAAACTCCAAAATAGTATTGCTGAAATGACGACGTTGTTGAATTGCCAGTAGTAGGTATAGATCAAATACAAAGGGGTAGACCACAGAGCGACGACGATTAGCCCGACTTTGAAACTAACAAAAAAGGGTAATATGCCACAAATCAAACCCATCAATATACTATTGTAGGTAAAGGGCACCAAAAAATAGATGGCGATGACAGTGACAAATAATAGGGCTAATCCAAAGCCACTCATTCGTTTATTTTTCACTAGGTTTTCTTCGGTAGTGAACACTATCCAAACGAGTAAGTAAAAAACGTACAGCGCGATGATTCCGAAAAGTTGTATGGCTGGGATCGTATGATGCTCAATGAGTAAAAACACTGAGGAACCTGAGACAGCTAACCACGTTAAGATACCGGCAATATTTTCTGCAGCGATATAGGGTTTGCAAAGCTTTGGTTTCATGCCTGTGAGTTGCTATTTTTTAGTGGACGCATGCAAAGAGTAACACAGGCACTTGCAGCATAGGTATAGGTAAAAAGTCACGTTAAATCTAATGACTAATGGCACTATGGGGCACAAATATTTACTCCTAAGATCGCCTCTCTATTGATTGTTGATATGGCTACGTTAGGGAAAATAGCCATCAAAATTTGTCTATACGAGGAGTTTATATGGTAGTGCTGCATTCGTTATTATTCTGGTCTCATATACTATTTGGTAGTTTGGCGTTGATTCTATTTTGGGTGCCGGTTTTTACACGTAAAGGATCTTTGCCTCACCGAAATTTAGGCACGTACTATAAGTACTGTATGTATTTAGTTTCCTTGGCTGGTGGCTTGATGTCTGCAATGGTAATTGTTTGGCCAACAGTCATTAAAGCCAACTACATTGTCGGCAATAATGCCGCTTTGATTGTGGAAAACATCCGGGTTTTTTGGGCATTACTGGGCTTATTGTCACTGCTTACGTTTGTTACCACTCGACATGGTATTGCTGTTTTACACGTCAAAGAGAATCGCTCCAAACTGAAACGTTGGTCATATTTAATGCCGGTCGTTGTACTCTCTGTTCTTTCACTGGTAGTTTTTAGCTTGGGTATATACAAAGTTAAGCCATTGCATATGGCTTTTGGTGTCTTAGGCGTACTGATTGCACTGGGTATCATTCGCTACACTTTCAAAGCAGAGATATCGAAAAAAGAATGGTTGTTTGAGCATATTGGCAGCACTATTGGCTCTGGAATTGGTATTTATATTGCATTTTTAAGTTTTGGTGGAAGGAGGATTTTGCAAGTCGGTGGTTGGGAAATTATGTTTTGGATCACACCTTTTGTTATCGGTATTTCTGCTTCATTTTTGGCAACTAGAAAGTACCGACGACAAATTGAGGGTGAAGCATAAAATCAGTCAAACAATATTTGCGAGTAGAAGGAGAGAATATACTCTCCTTTTTTACCATTTATGCGACAAGTCCCCGACCAAGTATGCGGTTCGACAACAAAGAGAGCAGTTCTAACTCTTCCTCGCTGCGCTTACCGTCAACTTCTGTTATTTCCATTGCCACTTCAAAGGCTCGCGCAGGATCAATGTTTAGATCTTTTCCAATTGCTCTCAAATATTGACTGGATTGCTGAGTATCTATTGCCTGACGTGACTCATGTATTGCTTGACTAATAAAAGCAGGGAGCACGACACCACTTCGCCACGGGATGTTTTCAACTAAATTACTGAGATAATCTTGCTCCGTTAGGGTCACTTTGCCATCGATTTGATAAAGCAGAACGGTCATCCGAATAAGCGCTTCATTAAATAATTGTTCTTGTTCTAATTGATCCATAAGTTTTGTCTCGATTACCATGGGCACACCCTCTTTACGGTATATATGACTTAATAGACCGAATATCGTTCACAAAAATTTTACAGAATAATTGAATAGATATTTCCATCTCTTTGGTCGAAGAGACAACAGGCAAACAGAAGAGTTCAAATTGTATGGGTGTGTTGAATTGAAAAAGCCTTTAAATTTGACAGTGCAAGGCTTCAATCGACGAAATAAAAAAGGTGGATTACTGAAATTCTAATAGGCATTTTTGTTTATGAAACCCTTGAATACCGTGGCGAAAATTATTTTTACATCAAGCCAAACTGACCATCGATGAATATAGTCTAAATCGTATTCAACTCGCTTAACCATTTTGTTGACAGTCTCAGTTTCCCCCCTAAATCCATTTACTTGTGCCCACCCAGTAATACCGGGCTTCACTTTATGCCGTAACATGTATCCTTCAATGAGTTTTCGGTATTGTTCATTGTGCGCAACTGCATGTGGACGAGGGCCAACAATAGACATACGCCCCTGCAAAACATTAATAAATTGCGGTAGCTCGTCTAAAGATGTCCTTCTTAAAAAGCCTCCGAAGGGTGTAATACGTGCATCATTTTTTGTTGCTTGTTTAACGACATCACCGTTGTCTTGCACCGTCATTGACCTAAACTTATAAACTTTGATTTTTTTACCGTCTAAGCCGTATCTGAATTGTTTAAAAAATACAGGTCCTTTTGAGGTTAGTTTGACACCAGCGGCAATAATTAACATGGGGATACTTATCATTGCTAGGATAATCGTAGAGAAAACAATATCTTCGATGCGTTTAAGTACATTGTTAGCGCCTTGAAAAGGCGTATCAAAAACACTGAGCGTTTGCACTGAGCCAACAGTTTGCCAACGCGCGTTCAAAAGATTGTAAATAAAGAAGTTGGGTATGATGTATACGTTACAGGTAGTGTCACTGCACTGATTCAGAATTTGCATTATCCTTGCTTCAGCACTCATTGGCATAGCTACGTATATGTAATCAATCTTACCTTCTTTTGCCGCTTTCACGACGTCTGCAATGGTACCAGCAACTTGGTTTTGAAATTCGTGAGGGAGTCGTTTGTCATCCCTATCATCAAAAATACCAAATAGTTGAATACCCAATTGATCATTATCTATCAACTGGTTCATTAAATTAAAACCAGAAGACGTCGCGCCAATTATCGCTGCACTGCGTGTATTCCGCCCTTTTTTTCGAACTGAAAACAATATTTCTCTAAATATTAAGCGCCATGACATAAGTGTCGGGAAACAAAGTCCAAGCCATGTTATGAGTAAATTTTGAGGTAAATTTAGAAGTGTAGGGAAGAAAAAAGAAAACAATATTATCGCTAAGAATGTTATCCCCCAAGTAATTGCTGTCATTTTTAAAAGGGTGGTAGTTGATTGTGTGCGCCATGAGCGATATAAATCTAATGCTTCAGCAAAAATATTAAATAAAATAATACCAACTAGCAGCATTATAGATGTGTCTGGTTTTATTGGAAAATGGTTGTTAAATAAAAGAAAATAGTATATGAACGTTACAGAAACTAAGTCGGTTAGTCGATAAAGCGTGGCAAAACTGCTTTTGTTTGATTGAATGATGCCCGCTCTATTACTATTGTTAATCTTATTCTTCACTCTAAAATTTCCTTTGTGTAACAGTCGGTAATCCTATATTAGATACTATCCAATCCAACCCAATTATCCATTGGGAATCTGCGATAACTAACCTAAAAAACTAATAGCGTTAGTTATAATATCCAAAATAGTTATTTACTGCACTAATATAAACGATAATTTTACTAAAAATGCTGTTTATGTAGCAAATGTGTAAATTCCGTTAATAATTAACTGTAAGTGTATCTAATTTGCTACGGGTGAGGGTATATAACATAAATTTTTTAATTCCTGTTTTTCAACTGGAACAACGTGCTGTATACTCTGCGTAGCTTAATGATGAGAAAAGTTGTGTAAAACCTCAACTATTTTCATTTGGTCTCGAAATCACTAATTGTCGTAGTTTTTTTGATTTAGATAATAGATGACAGCGACACAATATTAATAACAAGTGTATCAGTATTAAAGGATTATCATGCTTAAGAAAATAACTACTATCTTAGTTTTAGCAATGAGTGCCGAAGCGGCTTCTCAAGATGCTTTCCAACCGAGTAGTACACCGGTTGGTAGTTTTGATTTTACACCTACGATAGATCTGGGATTAAGTTACGACGACAATGTAACGAGAGTATCAAGTGACCAAATTGATAGTTGGTCTCGTCTAGTCGCTCCCCGCTTCAGACTTGTGACATCAACGGGTGTTAGTGATCTATCATTTCAGTATCGCCTCGTAAATGAGGACTTCTTCAGTAGTGACGCTGATAACTATAATGATCATTTTTTATCGGGTTCAGCCAATGTGGAATTGGACGCCAGAAATAGAATTATTGTTTCTGCTAGTTATGAAGATGGTCACGATGATAGAGATTCAAATTTCTCTATTGGATTAGGCGACAGTTTATTAGAGCCTGACCAATACAAACGTAGTGCGTTTGACGTTAAGTATAGTTATGGCGCGTTGAATGCAGATGGGCGCCTTAGTTTAAATCTTAATGTTGTTGATCAGAACTACGATTTGAATACGCCTCGTTACCTCGCAAGAGATAGAAAATTTTCTACTATTGGTGGCGTGTTCAATTATGCTGTAGCTCCGAGTGTAGACATGGTTATTGATTTGTCCCGTATATATGTGGACTACAAGTTTGCATTGAACACCTTAAACCCTTTAGATAGTAAACAAGACTCTTTATTAGTTGGTATTGAGTGGGCAGCTACGGCAAAAACGTCAGGTTTTGCTAAGTTGGGCTATCAAACGAAAGATTTTGATTCAGCAACGCGTGAAGATTTTAGTGGCGTTGATTGGGCTCTTGGTGTTTTGTGGGAACCTTTGTCATATTCTTCTATCGAATTCACTACCATGTCTGACACAAACGAAACTAATGGCGAAGGCAATTTCATTCGCCGCAATGCGCATAGTGCTGAATGGAAACACAGTTGGTTAGAAAGATTGCAATCTGGCGTGAGACTAACCTTATCTAATGATAGGTATGAAGGCCAGTTAATAAATGGACTCGATGTTAGAACAGACGACGTTCTTGGCTTAAGAACCTCAATTGATTACATAGCACGCAGGTGGTTAAAAGTGTCGCTAGCGTATTCATATAGCGAGAGAGATAGTAATCGAGATGTTATCGATTTTGATAAAAATAAGATTAGTCTTACTGCGTCGGTTGGTTTGTAATTTCTGTGACTTATAGGGGGATTATATGAAATCACTTGTATCAAAATTAGTTGTTCTAGTGTTTTTTTGCTTCTCAAGTGGAAAGTCGATGGCCAATTTAGGTGAGTATACGCTTGGGGCTGGTGACCTTGTGAATATCACAGTATTTGGTGAAGAAGATTTGTTTGTTGAAACACGAGTATCTAACGTGGGAGTGATTAAGTACCCCTTTTTAGGAGAATTACAGCTAATAGGTAAGACTGTAAATGAGGTCGAGAGAATAATTGATGAAGGATTAAGGGGGGATTATCTTATTAATCCTACAGTATCCGTCTCTGTTATTGAATATCGCCCGTTCTTTATAGATGGGGAAGTAAAGAGACCTGGAGGTTATTCATATCAGCCAGGTTTGTCTTTTGACAAAGCGGTGGCGCTTGCAGGTGGCTACACAGAAAGAGCAAATAAAGCAAAAGTAAATACCAAACGAATTATAGATGGTAGAGAAGAGTCATTAGAATTATCTGTTGGAGATATCGTTTTACCTGGCGATATTATTACCATTCCGTCCCGTTTTTTTTAATTTAAGTAGTTATTGAGAGTTTGCATGTCAATTAATCACGCGCAAAAAATAGAAAATAAAGGCACCGTCGATGATATTATAGATTTTGGGCAATATTTTCAGACAATAAAGCGGTATTGGTGGAGAATAACAGGGTTGTCTGTATTTTTGACGTTGCTCATCACTTTGGTTTTGTTGTCATTGACTCCAACCTATCAAGCTAAAGTGTCACTATTGATTGAAGCTGAACAAACTAACATCAACCCAATCGAAGAAGTATACGGCCTTGATTCTACAAGAAAGGAGTACTTTCAAACTCAATATCAAGTGCTACGGTCGAGGCAGATTGCTCAACGAGTAGTTGAAAGGATGTCGCTTCACGAACACGATTTGTTCAACAAAGAAGTTATACTCGCTAATAAAAGCAGCTTTTCTAAATGGTTCGAAAATTTCAAATATAAAATCAAAGCTAGTTTGCCTTTTTTACCTCAGGTTGAGAGAAAAACGCTTACTTCAGAGGAGCAATTAAAATCTCGTATTGGTTATGCAACATCTTTGCTCATGCAGAGTACTGTTGTCGCTCCTATCAAGAATACTCAAGTTGTCGAAGTTTTTGTTGAGTCAGCGAATTCAAAACTTAGTGCAGATATTGCAAACACAATTGCAGATGTATATATCGAAAACTATTTAGAAGCGAAGCTCGAAATGACTGGCAAAGCAACCGCCTGGCTAAATCAAAGCTTACAAGGTTTAAGAGATAAGCTAAATAGTTCAGAAGAACAATTGGCGGAGTTTGATGAACAAAATCTTATCGTTAATATTGATGGGGTCGTTGGGTTAAAAGCTGATGAAGTTCAGCAGTTAAGCGACCAATTACTTGATGCTCAACTTCAACTACAAAGGGAAGGTGTTATTTTCGAACAAATAAATCAGAATGGCGCTTCAATTGAAGATTTGGCTGTTTTGACCGAAATTCAAAACCACCCAGCGGTACAAAATGTTAAAAGAGAAGAGGTTAAATTACAGTCTCGAGTCTCTGAGCTGCAAGAAGTATACGGGCCAAAACATCCTAGAATGATATCTGCGGTCGCAGAATTAAACTCAATTAAAGATAGTTTAGATCAACAAATTTCGGGCTTGGTATCCAGTATTAATACCGACTATGGAAATTCTAGAGCAAAAGTCAGCGCACTACAAAGTGACTTAGAGTCTGCTAAAAAGGAGTTAAGACGGTTGTCTAGTATTGACAATCAAAGAAGAGTATTACAACGAGATGTAGATATAAACCAACAGTTATATGATTCATTTTTCACCCGCTTAAAAGAAACCGATCAAGTAGGTGGGTTTGAGACAGCCAATGCAAGAGTACTTGATGCTGCGATGCCACCTTCTTCTCCATCTAAACCTAAAAAGAGTGCAGCAGTTGTTGCTGCTTTTGTACTGAGTTTTGGATTTGGTGCTGTATTAGCGTTAGTTTTAGAGGCTCTAAATAGTGGTATTCGCTCTGTCGATGATGTCGAGCGAAAGTTAAATCAAAGAATGTTAGGTATTATTCCTTGGGAGCCACATAAGAAAAAAGAAAATTTGTCACTAAGGCACTTCTTCGATCCTAAACATCACTCATTTAGCGAATCTGTAAGGACACTTCGTACTAGTTTACAGCTACTTAATATCGACAAGCCTTCGCAAACAATACTAGTAACCTCCAGTGTACCCAAAGAAGGTAAAAGTACTGTTTCCATCAATCTGGCATTTGCATTGGGGCAATTGAACAACGTGTTAATTTTAGATACTGATTTGCGCAGACCTTCAATTGGTAAGCAGTTTGAGTTGCCAGGCTTTCAGCCAGGTTTAGCAAATATAATCGCCGGTACACATAGCTTAGAAGAGTGTATTGTCCATGATGAAGAATCAAATGTTGACATAATTGCGGCAGGAACTTTACCTCCAAACCCTCAGGAGTTATTAGCTTCTGACAAATTCAGTGCACTTATGGAACACTTGCGTCGTAAATACGACCATATTGTGATTGATAGCGCCCCCACACAGGCAGTGAGCGATGCTATTGTAGTATCAAAACACTGTGATTCTCTTGTTTATGTCGTAAGGTCAGACAGCACAAGCGCTAAAGTCATTAATAATGGCTTATCACGATTTGTTGAGATTGGACATCGTATTGATGGTGTAGTTTTAAATCAAGTTGACATCAAAAAAGCGAATAAAACCGGTGGTTACGCAGGCTTTTATGACCAGTATGGCTATAATAGTTATAATAGCTATAAAAGCAAAGAACAAGTAAGTTGATAGATTTACACAGCCATATTATTCCTAATATAGATGATGGCTCTCGTTCTTTAGATGAAACGATTTCTCTATGCTTGCAGTCAGTAGATGCCGGTGTTACTCATATGTTGTGTACGCCTCACATGCATTTTGGAAAGTTTGACTATTTTATTGATGATATTGCACATGCATTTAATCTTATGGTTAGTGAGGTAAAAGAGCGTAACATTAATTTGAAACTTGCTTTTGCAGCCGAAGTAAGGATTTCTCATGAAATATTAGCTCTTCAACAAGAAGGGAAACTACCGTATATAGGATTATATAACAATAAGGCAGCGCTTTTGTTGGAGCTGCCTCACAGCCATATTCCTCCAGGGGCAGATAAATTGATTAAATGGCTGTTAAATAAAAACGTTCAACCGGTTATCCCTCACCCTGAAAGAAATCGCGAAATTCTGACTAACTTCAAGAAATTATTATGGTTGAAGCAGATTGGATGCGTTTTTCAAATTACAGCCGGTTCATTGACTGGACGTTTTAAGCAAGAACCATACGAAATGGCATGGCGTATGTTAGACCAAAATTTAGTCGAATACGTAGCATCAGACCTACACTCTATAAATCGACGTCCAAACGACATGGGTGATGCATATAAGTTAGTTGAGAGTAACTTGAGTGCATCGCTTGCTCGAAAATTATTTTTGGAAAGCCCAGGCAAGATTACATCTGATATTAAGTGGCAGTAGTGTATATGACTTATAGTACTCTCAAATATCAGTTAATTAAAATTAAACAGCTTCTGGGAATTGCAGACACTAGAAAGGTATGGAAACAGTCTCTGGGAAGTTTTGTCTTGTTTGTCAGCGCTATAGGATTTGTAAACGCTTTTAGATTTGGTGGTGCGAGTTTAGATTATTATTTTGTGCGCAACAGTATTGAACTATGGCAAAAAGAGGCGAATATACAGAGTGTTAGTTTGTTTGATACAGCCGAGTCTTCTGTATCGAGAGCGCAAAAACTACATTTTTCTCATCCTTTGTATACTGATATGAGAGGGCAAGTAATAGAGTGGGGGGTTGTTGCAAACTATCGCTCAAGTGAGTACTTAGAACTAGCTGAATTTATGTATCAAAAGTCAATTAGCATGAGGCCGTCATGGCCCGTCTCGTGGGCATCTTTGGCAATGGTGAAATGGCGTAAAGGTGAATTTGACGAAGAGCTGCTAGAATATTTGTCAACTGCAAGTAGGTTAGGTCCCATGAAGCCCGAAGTACATCGCGTGTATTCTGAAGTTGGGCTTCACTTATACCAAACTAATAATCTAATGTTTATTCAAATACGGGATGAGGTCATTAACCGCCTAATACTTGGACTAAGAGATACAGCAAGCAGAAAAAGTGTGTTGGATGCCATAGCTCGGACTAATAGCAAAAGAACGGCCTGTATTTGGGTAAATCAAAAGGATGCTTTTGTTTACAATAAAGTACTTAAGTGTCCGTGATACTCTTTCTTTTCCTCAAACGTAAACTGTTTGAAATCATCGCTAGAGCGATAAAAATAATAAAATAGCAGCTATTCGCAAATGCTTGCATTGGAAAATCTACCATCATATGGATCCCCATCCCTATCATCGCCATACTCGATGCAAAGCCTACACCTCTAAATATAGAGTTTTTTCTTACTTTCATGGCTCTTAAGCTCTTATACAAGGTAAAGCCGCAAATCGTGGCTAGAATGATGGCTCCCATAATTCCGTACTCAATGATAAATTGCAAATAGTCGTTATGCGCGTGATCATAAAAAGCATGTATCTTTGATTCTTGATAACTAGGGAAAATACTATAAAAGCTGCCTCCGCCGGATCCAAAAAAAGGAAAATCTTGGATAATTTGTGATGCTTCTCTGACAACTTCATCCCTACTTTCTTGTTCAAAACTTGTCTGGGCTAGACGTTGTTGAACCCTATCTAAGCCAAAATAAGTACTAACAATCAACAAGTCTATGATAAATATACTTACTATTAGTACAATTAAGCCTTGGCTGCGATTCTTAATAAGTAATAGAGCCAATACACCCGTAATTGCCATCGATACAAAAAAAGCAGTATTTCCCATTCTAGAGCGTGACATTACCAACGCTATTACCATTATAGCTAAACATATTCGGATGATTGCTTTACTACTAAGCATATTAGAAGCGAATACCCTCAAAAAATCTTTTGGTGACGCTGTTCGTTCTTTTTCTAGAGAGGTTACAATTAATCCTAACCCAGCGCATAAACACAGCATTAGAAAGTTTGCATAATGATTCCTATAGACAAAAGAGCCAGTTGCGCTACTAGTAACTTCAAATCCAAATACAAGGCTGGTTTTAGTATTCAACAATACTTCTAATATCCCATATATTGCTTGGAATGTTCCACTTGCAACCATTACTGTTAATAATAATTTAATCCTTATTTCAGACTTGAGTAATTGTAAAGTTGTAACTAAAAGGCAAAACATACTCAAAAGTTTGATGAAGTTTATTGTGCTTTGACCAGTATCTATCGAAACGTAATAAGAAGATGCATTTGCTTGTTTATATAAATATAGTGATTCTGGTGAAATAAGCATTAGTATTTGCTCATTTAAAGGCAGTATTTGAAATAAAGAGTAGATTATAAATCCGAGGAAAAGCAAAATAATACTAAGGTAGTTATACACGCCAGAGTGTTTGGTTTTGATTAATGTGAACGTGACATAAAAGCTAAGGGAAAATATTACTAACTGGAAAAAGCTCCATGCCCATGGGCGATTTGCTCCCAATGGTATTGGTAGTAAAAAAATCACACCTAAGAGTATATAAAATGGGATATTCAATCGATTTTGTATTGTGTTGCGTTTTAACAAATAATTTAATCCAAAAAAAAAGCCCCATATATGGGGCTACATATATAATTAGGCTTAGTTCGTCGACGCTGTTGTATCACCACCACCAGCACCACCAGCACCAATACCAGTCCCTAGAGGCACAACTGCTACTATAGGGGAGGCCGCTGCACCGCCAGCAGCAGTTGCGGTTAATATACTAGATGGATCTGCACCCGCTTGAATTGCCGCTAATGATACATCTTCAAGGCTCATAACACCCGCCAAAGATACTCCATCTACGACCTCTTGTGCATAATCAGGATACATTGCAACACCAAGAGTGATGATTTGGACAGCTTTTTCTGGTGATATCTCAGTTAATATTTTAGTAACTTCTATTAAGCTATTCACGCTAAGCATTTCAGTGTAGAACGCTTTTGCTAGATCGATGTCGAATGCAACTACTGACTTTGCATCGGCACTGATAACTGTTGCCTCTTTTTTAACAGAGTTTTCCAAAGTGTCATCGACAGCAGCTTCAACAGATGCTCCGTTATCAACGGACTCTGCTATTTGCGCGTGTAATCTATGCCCAGCTTGACTTTCATCACCAAAGATGGCTGCGCCTTCCTGTGCTATACCATTTATCGCGAAGGTTGTTAGAATCAAAATCACTAGTTGTTTGAACATCATTTTTTCCTTAAATTCACCGCAGTACCACTTAACTGCTGGTATATTTTAATCGTTGCTTATTTAGTACGCAAATGGTTTTTTCACTTCGGCTCTTCTATAAAGTACCCTTGGAATAATTCTACTCCGGATGTTTTTAACCATATTAGCTCCTCTTCCGATTCGATCATTTCTGCTATCACAGAAATGGATAAGCCTTTTGCTATACTAGTCAATGAGTTAACAAATAGTTGGTTTTCTTTTTTTAGATGAATATTCCTTGTAAATCTACCGTCTATTTTCAAGTAGTCTGGCCTTATATTTGATAGGTGGGCAATGCCAGCTAATTGTGCCCCAAAGTGCTCTATAGTTATTTTTACACCAAGTGCCTTTAAGTTTTTACAAAAAGTTTGCATTAAACTAACATCTTGAACTAGCGCCCTTTCTGGTATTTCAAGCACTAACTTGGGGCAAGTTGAACCATAACTTGTCAACATCTCTGTAAACCAATTATTAAACTCTTCATTGAGTAAAGAGAATCGTGAAACATTTAAACCTATTTGAGAGTCACTATTTTTAGCGGCTTTTAGTAAGTTAACAACAATAAGCTTGTCTATTTCTAAGGAATACCCAAGCTTAATAGAAGCCGATATTAACTGGTTCATTGGCGATGATATGCTGCTCCGTTTATCCGGTAGACGCGCAAACCACTCTTCGTACAAAACGTCGCCATTATTTCTTTTTATCGGTTGGCAGACAAACTCTGCTGTGCGGTTAGTAATTATTTCTTCCAACTTTTCGCGCCACACGTAGTTTGAATGGCTAACTGTTTCTGTTGCACACATATGCCACCTAGCATCTTCTGCATATGCAATTGTGAGTGCAGAATCCGCTTGTTCAAATATTTTTTTCTTATCTGACGAACGTTCAAAGCGAGTAATACCAATATGAGCAAACCCGTTTTTATGCTCGGATTTTTCTAAACGCCGTGTCTTTTGAATAATGGTTTTAGCCACTTGAGATACTAGTTTTTCATCTATGTCTTCAAAAATAATCGCAAATTCTGCGCCATTTAATCGATAGATTGATTGATTCTTATAGTCTTTTGAAGTTTGACTTCTTATAACGTCAACTAACTCTATTAGGTAATTGTCCCCGATATCCCCCCCAAACTGTCGGTGAATTTCTCCAAGACTAGAAGCTTTAATAATGAAAAGAAATCCATGAGATAATACAGACTGTTTTGATGTGTAAACGTCCAAACTCATTTCGAAAGCTCGTCTATTCCCGGTTTTTGTAAGTGAATCTTCATAGGCATAGCGTCGATATTCATCAATCTGTAACGTCATCTGTTTGAACATGGCGGACAAAGCTTTTGACATTTTATTCAATGCGAGAGTGATTTTGGACAATTCGGGAGTTTTCGGTTGGGTTTGTATTATAGAAAAATGCCGATTACTTATGTCATTCGCTTGACGTATGAGCGCTCCTAGAGGTTTTGTGACAATATTTTGTACTAACAGCGATAAGAATAACATTGTTACAATAAGGGCAACTGTAAATATGAATAAACTATGTTTTGCATTTGAATATAATTGTCGATATCCAAGTCCAAGGTTACTGGTAACAATGAGCCTCCCTTTAATAGTCCAACCGTCGTTTACAGTCGTTTCAGCAGACGGAGCAATAAGCGGAAAAGTATGAATAAACCACGTAGGTACTGAATTTTGGGTTTGAGTTTGTTCAAGTGAAAATATCGTTTCATTGTTGTTATCTAACAGTACTATTGCCTGGTAATATCCTCTATCAAAAATAGCTTGCAACATCGTTTCGACAATTGGAGAACTCTCTTCGTCGCCAATGTATGGCGTTATCGAAAGGCCTAATGAAGTTGCAGTGTCTTGGGCATGTGATTCCAGTTGTTGTTGAATGTACACTCGGGTGTTTTGCGCATTAAATAAGAAAGTTCCAACAAACACTAAGGTAAGAATAATAAGGAAGCCAGTAGCAAGTTGTTTGGACAATGACATTTTTTTTCCTCTAAAAATCAATCAGATGACTTTCCAAGTTCAGACATACGCTTGTTTAAGTCTTCCCACAGTTTATTATTGTTGTTTCCACGCATTTTTCTACCTTGTCCTACTGACTTTGCTAACCAAAGGCCTTCGCCGTTGAAGCTATAGACTGGAATTAAGTCGGTTCTCTTAGATGCAGGTAGAATTCTTTTGTTTATGTTGTCTAATACGAGTGGTATCGAATTTGCTTGCTCATAGTATGCTAGCACCATATGAGCTTGGCGGGTAGGTCGTGTTGCAGTAACATACATTAATCGGAGTTTTTCTTTTGGTACTCCGCTGGAAATTAGCGTAAAATATTTGGCAATGGTAAAGTCTTCGCAATCTCCGGCATTAGTACCCAAAAACTCTATTGGCGTCGCCCAATAGTCTCTTTGACCCCAATGATTAATGTCGTGTACAAAGTTAACCCGATTAAAGAAATTATTGACATTATGAAGTTTATCCTCGACCGATAAGGGTTTGTTATTAGATATTAATCGTTCCCATTGTTTTACTCTGTCGTGAGCCCGCGCTCCATAATGTCGCTTTACGTCAGTTAATAATTGTTCTGAAAAAAGTAGGTCAGAAAACGTTTTTCGCAACGCAAATGGGTGCAATGAGAGCATCAGAATCATAAGTATTTTAATTATGTGCATCAATTACGTTGGTTATTGAGTTTTGAAAAATTTAGGTGGTTTCTTAGGTTAACGGAGTGTTGTCATTAAACCTTAATTTTTTCCTATATACTTGGTGGTCGGTTGATTTGTTAATTTGGACACTTACTCCCTTTGTTGGTTTGGTGTGTGTACGTGTAATGAGGGTAATTTAAAAGTGTCGAGTGTAATTTTATACAGGCCCGATATTGACGGTTTGCGGGCGTTAGCAGTGCTATCTGTTATAATTTTTCACCTTGAGCCCAGCTATCTTCGAGGAGGTTTTTTGGGTGTCGATGTGTTTTTTGTGATCTCCGGATATCTTATCACTAGCATAATATATAAACAGATTAACAAAGATACATTTTCTTTCTCTAGTTTCTATGTAAAACGCGCCAAACGTATATTACCCCCTATGTTCTTTACGCTTTCGCTGACTACTATATTTTGCTACATAGTATTGTTGCCATATGATTTTTATAAGTTTGGCATAACACTCATCAGTGTTATGTTTTTCGCCTCCAATGTTCAATATTCCCTTAGGACTGGGGATTACTTTTCTGGAGATTCTTCCGAATGGCCATTACTACATACGTGGTCACTAGCCGCAGAGGAACAGTATTATTTTGTATTGCCGCTTCTTTTACTTGGTATTCTAAAATATAGAAAAAATCTTCTGGTTACTATGTTGATTCTATTCAGCATTCTTAGCTTTTTGATAGCTGAATATATGTCTAGTCAAAGGCATTTGGCGTCCTTCAGTTATTATTTAATCGTATCCAGAATGGGAGAGATGTTAGTCGGTTCCGTGTTAGCGGTTTGTCAAGCAAATGGACATATTAAAGCGTTTCGCTCTAACATTTTAGCTTATGGTTCATTAGCACTAATTTTATTGTTAATGGTTGTTGTTAATGAGACGACTCGTTTTCCCGGGTTGGTTGCCTTGGCTCTCTGTTTACCTGTAGCCATAATTATCAATTCACAAAATACTCATATAAACAAACTTTTCGCGCTTAGACCTATTGTGTATGTTGGTCTTTTATCATATTCGCTGTACCTTGTTCATTGGCCTGTAATGGCCTTGAGCCGATATTTGTTGAATTCAGGTGACGGCGACTTTTCTTTCACTTTGACGACTCAAGCATATATTGTTGTTTTAATTGTTATATTGAGCTTGTTTTCATATTATTTAATTGAAAAACCGTTGCGCCAGAACAGTCTACAAACAAAGTCTGTATTTGCTTTCTATTTTGCTGTGCCTAGTTTAATTTTTATTGTTATCGGTGGGTTTATTATTACTAGTAAAGGTGCTCCTGAGAGAATAGATACTCAGGAAGTAAGAGCTGGTTTGCAATATAGCCATATAGATAAGTCAGTTTGTCCGTCGCTAGTTAACTTGGGCTGTAAGCTAGGAGATGTTGGTTCAAGCAAACGTATTGTATTTTATGGGAATAGTCATGCGGAGCATTACGCTGAATATTTGTCACTTATTGGAAAAAATACAGGGCAAGAAGTTTCTCTATATGCTTCAGGTGGATGTAATTTGCTTCAAAATACAAGCAAGTGCAATGATGTGACTAATACTTTTATTAAGGAAAAAGGGGATGCCGAATCCATAGTAATAGCTTATCGATGGGATAATTCATACAAAAATACCGTTCTTTTAGCAAAGCTGGAGGCGTTGTTATCTTCTCTGCTTAGTCAGCACAAAAGGGTTGTAGTATTGGCTCAGCCTCCCTTGTTGTCGTCGAGCCCCTCAAAAATATCAAATTGTCTGCGGTTGAATGTTAAATGTGGCGCTCCTCCTTATTTATTGAGTTCATATCCGGAATATAACGGAGTTATTGAACGACTTGTCAACAATGTTGGGGCAGAGTTCTTTGATCCATATGCATACGTAAGCGACAAAAGTGCGTTGGGTGATGGCGTCAGACTATACTATTCTGATGCTGATCACCTCTCAGTTTATGGAGCTCGATGGTTATACAATGAGGGAGAAGAGAAGTTAATTCAGATTTTTCAAAATGAGTAAGTTTACGTCACTTAAATGGGGTATTTTTGGATTAATATTTTGCTTTGTAATTATTAGCGAAGGTAGGAATATTTGGTTTTTCGTTAGTGGAGAAGCAAGAAAATTTAAAACTCCATATATCGAGCAGGCCGAGCATTATAAGAATCACAAAACACGACTTGAATCTCGAGATCATTCAAGCAGTCAAGACGCCATATTTTTGGGCGATTCAATATTGTTTAGTGTTGGCGAAGACTATTTCTATGAGTGTTGCAAGTTAGACATTTTAAATAGCAGTATTCCTAGTGAAACGTCATTAAGTCTACTTCAGCGTATACAAGAAACACAAGTTTCGTCGAGCGCTATGTTGTATGTTCATATAGGTACAAATGACATTGGTAGGAATATCAAATTAGAGACGGTTATTAACCAAATAGAGACAATATTCTCGTTATTGGAACACAAAGACATTACGATAATCTCTGTGATACCGTCTAACAATTTTCAACGTAACAATAACAAGATTAAGAATTTAAATGCTAAAATGTTAGCGCTTGCAAATAACTTAGGATATAGATATTTGGATGTTTGGCCTGCGTTATCATTTAAAAATAAGCTTCGAGATGAATACTCCTTGGATGGTCTTCACTTGAACGATGAAGGTAGGCTCGTAATGCAAGAGATAATAGCAAACGATATAACCACTCGATAATTGCTACATCGCACTCATATGCTTTGTTAATAGCAAAGTAACTGTAACTTTAGACTTAAATTAGTCGTCTTAATATTAGTGGGACTAAAATGGAACAACATAATGTATCGGTAGTTATTCCCTCAAAAGATCGCGCCAACGTGTTAGAAAGAGCCATACGCAGTGCTTATGGACAGACTGTTCGTGTTGATGAAATAATTGTTGTCGATGACGGCTCTAGTGATGGTACTGAATCTTTAATTAATGAATTAACTACTGAATTCCCGTCGCTAAAATACGTAAAAAATCCAGTAAATAAAGGTGCTCCCTTTTCTAGAAATAGGGGTGCTGAAGAGAGTTCGGGTTCACTTATTGCCTTTTTAGATTCAGATGATGAATGGATGCCGGAAAAGCTTGAACAACAAATAAAAGTAATGGAACGTCATAATACCCACGCAGTCTTTACTAACTTTGAATTTCATCGGCCTCAGGGAATACAGCGCGGAAAAGTCAAAGAGGTAATAGAAGAAAGTGATTTATTCGGAAGGAATATACTTGGTGGTACTAGTAGTGTTTTGGTTCGAAAGGATGCATTCATCTCTGTTGGAGGGTTTACAGTTGAGCTGAGGAGCTGTCAAGATTGGGATCTTTGGATCAAACTTGCTGCGTTGGGCAAGATGTATTGCATCGATCAGCCGCTAGTCAAATATCATTTAGATGGCGGCAATAGAATATCTGCAGACCCTAGTAAAGCTCTCGATGGACACAAGCATATCTTTTCAATGGTAGAGCCTAAAATAGCTAATTTAAAAGCCAAACAAGCTAACAAAATTAAAGCTATGCAAAAACATCGTATGGCAGAAGTATATGTTAAAAATTTGGGGATGAAATCGAAAAGCTTTTCATCAATGATTGAAGCGATTAAGCTGTGGCCATCATTTGGACAGTTTTTTAATTTTTGTAAAATTATTTACTTTATCGTTTTCAGATAAAGTTAGCACACTATTATTTAGGACAAGCTTCAGTCTAGTCGAACAAACGAAGGGTGCGGTGCGGTAAAATGGCAAAAAAAATATTGGCGATAGCCTCTGGGGGGGGACATTGGAAGCAACTGATGTTACTCAAACCCAGCTTTGAAAATTCAGAAGTCAAATTTGTAACCACGTTATCTGGGTTACCTGAACAAAATAATATTAGTAATTATTCAATAGTAAAAGATTCTAATAAAGATGAAAAATTTAATCTTATCATTACATTTTTTCAAGTCTTATGGGTTATTTTGAAGTTCAGACCTGATGCGATAGTTACTACTGGCGCTGCGCCAGGGTTGTTGGCGATTATCTGCGGTAAATTATGCGGAGCTAAGTCTATCTGGGTTGATAGTATTGCAAATGCGGAAGAGTTGTCGTTCGCTGGACGTAAGAGTAGGAAGTTTGCTGACATAGTGTTGAGTCAATGGGAACATTTAGCAGACGACAAAGTAAAATATGAGGGGTCTGTGTTTTAATGGACGACTTAATATTTGTCACAACTGGTACCCAGTTTCCTTTTGATCGTTTGCTGAACACGGTAGATAAGTGGGCTGAAACAGCCAAAAACGTAAAAGTTGTTGCACAAGTCGCTAAGACTAATAGTAATTTTGCAAATATGGAAACTCATACTTTTTTATCTCCTAAGGAATATGAAAAATTAGTAAGTGAGGCAACGCTTATTATTGGGCATGCTGGTATGGGAACCATAATAACGGGCTTTGAACAACGAAAGCCTTTAGTTTTAATGGCTCGTAAGTATAGTTTACAAGAACATAGAAATGACCATCAGCAGTCGACTACTGACAAATTTACCGGTGTCGAGGGCGTTTATGTTGCCGATAATGAACAAGAACTAACGGATTTGCTAGGTTGTTATAAAAGTTTGAAGCCAGCCGTAGGTGAGAAAATAGAAAACCGCCGTAAGTTAATAAATTTCATCTCGAATGAAATAGCTATGCTCTAAGGGAATTTCAATGAAGTGTGTTCTTTTCACTACAACGATATTGACATCAAAAAGTATAGATTTTTTGACGAGGTTGCATGAGTCCGTAAGGCATAATTCTGAAATAGGCACGTTCAATATTGTGCACGTTTTGCTGATTCAAAACCCAGATCAATTAGCGATACCAAATCTTGAGGAAACTAGCCGATACAAACTACTCATTAAGCAAACCTCTACTAAGCATTCTTTATCAGATGCGAGAAATAAAATGCTTCAAACCGCTACTACGAACGAATTGATATCACCTGAAGACATTGTCGCTTTTCCTGATGATGACTGCTGGTATCCAGGCAAGAGTTTATATTCGATTTATTCAGTATTTGAAAAATATGCCTCTATTGGTTTACTGTTTTGTAAGTATCGTAGTTGCGATCATGAGAGCTTGGATAATGTTCAGCTTAGGATTCACAAGGCGTCAGGGAAAGACGTAGTCAGAAACGCTTCTTCCAATACTATTTTTATAAGAGGAGGAATTGTAAATGGTATTGGTTCCTTTGATGAAAATTTAGGCGTAGGGGCAATACACAATGGTGGGGAAGATTTAGATTATGCGCTTAGAGCTTATCACGAAAGCGAAGATGTTTTGTTTTTGGATAAGTATATAATTGGACATCGTGATAAAATAAAAACGTTGATGGCTAGTTATTACCGAGGAAGTGCAATAGTACTGTTTAGGAACATGTTCATGTCTGGAGGCCTTTTTTTAGAAGCAGTTAGAAAATTTATGATAGGATGCTTTTATGTGTTGAAAGGCGATATGCACATCAAAGAAATATGGACGGCAATCAGAGCACGATAAATGTAGTATGCAACTAGTAATTGAAAAGAAAAAAATTTTTGTTAGCCTTTTTATTTTTGCCATCATTTTTTTGGTGTTTAATACTCGAGCATTTATCCCTGTTGATGGGATAAATGCTGTCGAAAAGTTATTTTTTTTATTTGCAGGAGTGGCGTTTTTTTTCCGACCTTTCAATAAGGATGTGGCGCTGCTTTTATTCTTATCAGTCTTAATAATCTTAGTTTGTGCCTTGTTCACGAAAAACCCTAATTTCTCTTGGGCAACATGCGTAAAATCAATGACTCAGGTGATTATAGTTTATCTGCTTTGTGCCGGTAAGATTTCGGCTCAAGAGAAAGAATTATTGTTAAAATTTTTTGCATGGCTTCCAGCGTTTATTCTAACGCTTGGGGTTGTATATCATCTGACTAATATTAGGCCGATGTTCACTGTAGAGTTTTTGAGCGGATTACCGCGATTAGGGTTAACAATGAAGCCTGCGTTTTTGGGAGGTTTTTCTGTTGCATGTATATACGCAGCCTTTAAGTGTGCAAACTACTACGGATACAAGTATTTTTGGTTGGTGGTCTTAAATGTATTAATTTTATTGGCTTCCACAGCTCGAATTCCCTTAGTCATGTCTTTTGTGCTTTGCGCATATGTGTTTTTTGCAAATTTTAAAGGGCAAAAAAACCTAAAAATGTTTGCTGTATTATTTGGTGTTTTCTTTGGCGTTGTAATTGTTGTAGTTGCCGGTGATTTGATATTGGGCAGACTTACACAAACTCATATGAGTGGCAGGGAAATTATTTGGGAACATTTAAGAACTGTTTCAGCAGAATACCCTAATTTTGGCGTTGGATTTGGACATCAAGTTGAATTTATGACGAGGGACGTGACAATTCTGACTGGTGGAACTATTGGGGCACATAGTGAATTATTAAGGATAAAAGTAGAGTTGGGGGTTATCCCGAGTATTTTATTCTTTGTACTTTTTGCTTTAATGTTAATCCTCGTCGCTTTCAATAAGTCATGCACCGACAAAAATGAAATTTTGATTGCGGGAGGATTATTCTTTGTTTTCAGTTATTTTGATAATGCCTTGGCAACACCTTCGTTATTTTTATACCTTATACTAGTGGTATTAGTTAACTCAAATAGAAATTTACATGAACGGGATGCGCATAGAAATTTGGGTGATGGATTTTATTTACATAGAAATAAAAATGTAGGTATGTCCTAAAACTGATTACCTTTTTAGAAGGTGCTTAATTTTTACTAGTAAAGTAAACATTGGTGAACAAAAAAGGTGTATCTTTGATTTGTAAGTAATAACGTTCTCAAATCTAGACGCTAACTTCAGTTTATATGATAAAGTATTTCTGTTCGGATGAATGTTTTTTTCAACGCTAAAGCCTTTCCTGAGTAATCTATTTAGATACTCTACTAATGCTTCAGACATAAGGTTTTCGTTTGTTAAATATTTATGTAAAACGTCCACAGTAATATAATAGCCATCTGCATGTGGTGGTGTTTTAGCTGATGTGGTGATAGAGTTTTGCCTGATTCTTCGCTGAAAGAAACGATCTTGAATAACTTCCGTGTGTTTACTTAAAACGACTAATAGCGTAGTGAAGTGATTATCTTCATGCAATATCCCATCAATAAAACGTAGCTCATGATAAGTGGAGAAACGATACATATAGCAACACGATTGACAAACATAAGTCCCTTTAAACAGAGAATCACTGAATGCTTCTAAACCATTTGTATACTTTGCTTTTGGCATGTTCCTAGAGTAGTCATACTCACGGATAGTCTCACCAGACATGCCGTCGCAAAATGCACTGCCGTTGAACAGCAACAGATCTGCTCCACTTTCTTCAAGACTTGAGACGCACTTTTCTAGGGTAGTGGGTAGTATCCAGTCATCACTATCCAAAAAGTAAATGTATTTTCCCGTTGCGTTGTTTAAACCCGCATTTCTTGCTGCTGATAAGCCACTGTTATCTTGGTTGATGATAATTAGCTTTGAGCCAAAATGCTCTTTATAAGATTCGACAATTTCTAGCGATGTGTCAGTTGAACCATCATTTATGGCGATAAGTTCGTAATTAGAATAAGACTGCTTAGTCAATGAAGAGAGACATTGAGCTAGGTATTTTTCTACATTATATATAGGTAATATTACTGAAACTTTTGGTTTATTCATACAATAGCCTTCTTACTCTGAGTGACTTTGTTACTATAGATAAATGTTGAATATACTAGCGATGGGGCAAGAGCTAATAGCGATAAGTAAAAAAGCCCCTCTACGTCTAGAATAGGCGTTATGTAAAAAGCCAAACACACCGAAAGCGCATTATAAATAGACATGTAAATGAAGGGTTCTATCTTATATGCTCTAACAAAATTATTAACACCTGTCATGTACAGAATCATTAGATAAAAACCAAAAATACTAACAAGGTCATGGACTTGCAGAATTTTATCAAATAAATAAAACGAGGGGAAAATAGATTTAACAACGAAGAATCCTGAGTAACCTAAAACTAATACCATTAATGAGAAAGAAAAATACTTTACAAAAATACTATAGGCTTGCTCAAATTTATTGTTTGCAATGTTGTTTGCGATCATTGTTCGCTGGTTCATAAGGAAAGAATTAGCTACGTCATAACCACCCTTGGCCAAAGCAATTGATAAGCCTATTAGACCACCGATTTCTGCACCATAAAGTTTAAACCCCAAAAGTGTGAATCCGTTCCAAAAAAAGTATCCAAAAAACCAGACGACACTAGTTTTTCCTAAAAGTGGGAATATACGTTTGAATTGCGTCTTGAAACTATAGTCTGAAAGTTTTAATTGGATTTCATCTATAAACTTAGTACGGAATGTATACAAAATAGAAATGAAGACGAGGACTGATATAGCTTGGCTGATCGCTAAAGAAAATAATTCTAAGCCGGAGTATATGCAAATCCAAATAGTCACTGACATTGATAAAGAAGAGAACAGTCTCGCTTTGTTTAGAAGGACCTGGTGCTGCATACCGTCGAGGTAGCTATCCAACACATTTGAGAATATACGTATTGCAACGCAACATATTAGTACGATATACGGGAGCTCCCATTCTATGTCACCTGAATAGTCTGCATAATATAGATACCCTAGTGGAATTAAGACTACTGTATATAGTATTGTAAGACAGGCATACCACTGAATAGAGAATTTGAGCAAGTGTCCACAAAGTTCTGCGGACATCTGGGTGAGATTTTTATTTTCGTCGTACTTACAATCATGACTGTAATATTGTTTAAGAACAAAGCCAACACCGACTTCAAATAACTGAGCCATTACAACAAAACTGAAAAACGTAAAATAGAAACCCATTTCTTCAGTGGAAAGCATTGAGCTAACCATTATGATAGTGATTGGACCGCCCAACACTCTTATCAAGGAAGTAAAAAAAGAAAGAGCGGCAACTCTATCCGATTTTTTCATTCTTCTTTAGCCTCAACAAGTACGTCAATCAGTTTGTTCTCTTTAATCCATTGATTAAAATATCCCATATTTTTTCCATATGAGTTATCCATTAATTTAATATTTTTACCTAGCAGGAACGAGAGAATAAATCCATGAAGTCTATCTGTATACACCACATTAAATGAATTAAAATGGTTAATTGATCTAAAAACCAAACTATCCGAGTGTACTTTCCAAGAATTGATCAAACGGTCAGAAAGGCGTTTATATGGTTGCAATTTTAGTATCCATTTGTAATGAATCTTGTCCCATGGAGTAAGTAAATTACACCAGTCAAATGAAGGTTTGTTTATTGGAACCTGAAAAGTCACTTTTTCTACGTCGACTCTACGAAGGTTTAGAATTCGTGGAGACCTAACTTCGGTTGATTCGACTTCAGTAATATCTATTAGCGGGTGGAGACTATGTGCCATATCTGGCATTAGTTTACAATTTGGGGTAAAACCTTGAGCAATATCAAAACTTTTCTTGTCCCGGACAAACATGTGAAAATCTGAGTGAGAGGAAAATATATCTTTACTCTTTTGCAGCTCAACTTCCGAAGAAAAGTGTAATGTCTGAGGTAACCCTATTATTCGTTTATTAGGAAATGCTGTAATTACACGTTCTCTTAACCGCTGATGAGCAGGATATATGTCACCGAAATTTCCACCGCCATGAAAAACAATAATTTCACACTTTTCTAAGGCTTTAAAATTCACATTGACATCAAAAGCTCGATAAACAACATTGATGTTGTTTTCTTTAAAAAATGCTTCAGTACCCGCATATATTAGTTGATCTCCAACATTAAAGTGGAGAGGTATATCTATGTAACCAACAGACTTATCTGTGCACAATTCAGCAATATAACCATGCATAGCCTTAAGTTCATTAAGTTTCTCATTCCAAGCTTCTTGATAAGTCTGTTCCATAAAAGTTCCTATTAACTGGAGAATAAATATAAGTGTTAGATGCAGGCAAGAATAAACTCAATAAGATGGGTATGCAATACAATCTACTTATTGTGTTTAGGCCATGAAGTTTTCAAAAAAACTTTTTATTCAAATGTTTACAATGCAGCTTATTTGAAATGAGAACTAACAAATTTTTGACAAAAAAAACCAGCCCATAAAGGACTGGTTTTTTAAAATTTACCCTGTCACCTTCTTCGCACCAACAAGCTAGCAATCATTATTAAAAATAATCCTAAGGTCGAAGCGGTATTTACCGCATTAACGCCTGATACTTGAAGTGGCTGGAAGTAGGTCGATGTGGCATCCCATTTTCCATCGCGGTCGTTAATAAAAATTATATTATTAAAAGTACCTGTAAAATAGTCACCTAAGTTTATTGTAAACTCAACAACAGAATCTAAGTCAGCAGCTGTATACGTATTAAAATCCTGAATACCAAAAAACTGCGTTCCACCAAATTGGAAGAATCTGTTTTGAGACGCAGCATCGAGATTTGTATATGAAGTATTGTTGTCGAAACCAATACCATGGATCTCGCCTAGCACTGTAGAAGAAAATGCAATATTTAATACACTGTCTGCAGTTATCTCATAAGGGCCTTCCAATGCAACCCAGTTGTTTCCGTCCTGAACTACTTTACCGTCTGCAGTAACTTCTGCAGTACCGGTGAAAAATTGATTTTCGTATTTTACTAAGTTGTCTGATATGTTTAACTCTATAATATTAGCTGATGCGCCAGAGGACACTACCAATCCGAATAAAAGTGTCACCAATTTAGATGATAATTTCATTGTTTAAAATGCTCCTTATACTTCAAAGATACTAGACTTCACTACATGAGATGTCAATACACTATCGTAAGAAGGTTATGCTTTATGG
Source organism: Agaribacter flavus (assembly GCF_042646125.1). Classification (NCBI taxonomy): domain Bacteria; kingdom Pseudomonadati; phylum Pseudomonadota; class Gammaproteobacteria; order Alteromonadales; family Alteromonadaceae; genus Agaribacter; species Agaribacter flavus. Next base: position 2,906 of record NZ_JBHRSW010000008.1, on the reverse strand, counting down.
CGAACTATTTTTACGCAAGCTTTTGTGGGTATATATATTACAAATATCCCTCAAAAATACTTATCTATTACAAATATCCCTCAAAAATACTTATCGATCAAATTTTCAACTAAGTAAGTTTATCATCTCAATTCAAGGAAAGCATTTATTGTGCCATTCTTTAAGTTTATGTTTTTTACGTATAAATTAAATATGAATAGTAGATTGTCTATGTGTTGTAAAGAATATTGACTATAAAGTATTAGAAGGGCATATGCAGATGTATCACTAATCGCTGGCCTAATGGTCGATAAAGCGATCTATCATTTACCGCTTCGTCGCCAACATTTGACAAAGTTGAAGCCTATAAAATAGGACAACGTTAGTTTTGTTGTCGTTGTGTTTGATTAATCAAACGAAAAAACACACCAGTTCATATAGTTCGAAGTAAAGTTCTCTGATTTAGATTAAGTTGCTTGCAGTAATAGAATCAACTGTTTATTGTAGGGCGGTTTTAGTATGTTTATTTGAGTAATTAGGGAGTGATTGTTGAATTTCCGATATGATATCAATGGGCTAAGAGCTGTTGCTGTGCTGGCAGTAGTTATATTCCACTTCAACCCGACATGGTTACCTGGCGGTTTTGCTGGTGTAGACGTATTCTTTGTTATCTCTGGTTTCCTCATGACGAGTATCGTTTTTAGGGGACTGGAGAAAAATAGCTTCTCTATTTTTAAGTTTTACGTAGCGAGAGCAAATAGGATTATACCTGCGCTGGTACTCTTGTGCTTTGTTCTGACGATTTATGGTTGGTTTTTTCTTACACCTACTGATTACAACGTTTTGGGTAAGCACATAGCTGGGAGTGTATCTTTTTTATCCAATATCGTTTATTGGACTGAATCAGGATATTTTGCAGCAGCGGCATATGAAAAGTGGTTATTGCACACATGGTCTCTTTCTGTAGAGTGGCAGTTTTATGTTATCTATCCCATTGTTTTACTGCTGCTTGCAAAGGTTTTTAATCTGAATACTGCGCGGCTACTTATTCTTATAGGTATGATTTTTGGATTTATATTGAGTGCTTATGCTGCACCTATATGGCCCGAGCACTCGTACTTTTTGCTACCTACACGCGCATGGGAAATGATGGCTGGTGGTGTTGCATATTTATACCCAGTTAGCACGTTAAAAAACAGATCCAAAGTATTATTTGAGCTGCTCGGTGTTTTCTTGATCGTTGTTTCATATTTCATTGTGTCAGAGCGTGACCCATGGCCAGGTTATATGGCGCTCATTCCTGTATTAGGGACATATTTAGTCATTGTTGCAAACCGTCAGAACAGCCCTTTGACAAATAATGTTGTTTTTCAAAAAATAGGAAGTTGGTCATATTCAATATATCTATGGCATTGGCCAATCGTAGTTGCTGGCTACTATTATGGGATTGAAAACTGGTGGGTTTATGGGATTCCACTCTCGGTAATTATTGGTTTTTCTAGTTATAAATATGTTGAGTCCTTTAGGTTCTCATCTTTTAGCAATGTTCGACAAGTCTATTTGGTAAAACCATTCTGGTTTTCTGTTTTGATGATAATGGTTAGTATGCCTATTCATTTGAGTGGCGGTGCGGACATACCTCAAAGACTTGCGGCAAATTCCAAACAAGCTGCATTCATAGAAAAATATCAGGGTGAAAATTATCGTACTGAGTATTTTTATGAAGAAATGAGACAAGAATGTAATTTTTTTGACGGCAAAAACGCAAACGATAGTATTGCGAAATCTTGCGTCTCTAAAAAGGATGTCGAGGTTGAACTATTTGTTTGGGGAGACTCTCACTCCCAAGCTCTTTCTCATGGTCTCTCGTACTCTCTCAACACTAAAGCATACTATCAAGTCACTAGCTCTGGGTGTCAACCCTCACTAAAAAGTGATGAGAGAACATCTGGTCAGTCTAAAATTGCTTGCGATAGGGCAAACAGATTCGCGTTTGATGCTGTAGTGAACCTTAATCCAAAAGTAGTGCTTTTTGCACAGCGAAACGAACATGATAAAAATGAATACCAACAAATTGTGAATGCATTACGGGAAAATGGCGTTACATCAAGTTTTGTTTTAATCGGCCCTGTTCCACAATGGCAGCCTTCGCTACCTCGCACAATTGCATTACGTTACATGGATCCTAATGAAACCCGTTTCTACGATTTTAATTTTGAACATGAGTTGTTAAGAGTCGACAACTATTTGTCAGAACGTTACGCAAATAATGCTGACATTCTTTATATTTCACTTATCAACGAGTTATGCAATGATGATGGCTGTTTGGCAAAATTGGATGGCGATAACACACCACTTGTTTGGGATTACGGTCATTTGTCGTATAGCGGCTCAAAATATGTGGTGAAGGAATTCATTTATCCTTTGATTCGACCACTTCTGTAGTCTTGTCTGTCCTCGGTAGTCATATAATGTATTCGCGAATAATTTAATTAAACGGTTGGTTCAAATTAGTGCAATTTAGAAAAGATATAAATGGTTTAAGAGCGATAGCAGGTAAGCGATCAAAATAGACCGTTCTTCTTTTACTAAGTTGAGCCCCTAAAATGAGGTCATTGATTAAGATAGGAGAAAATATCAATGACTAGACGTAACCCTCAAGAATGGCAGCAACTCATCGACGCACAAGAAGCTAGCGATATGACCATCGCCCAGTTTTGTCACGCGCATAACATTAATCAGTCCACATTTTATTTGCAACGTAAAAAACGACAAGCACTTGCATTGCCACAAACATCCGAGCAATGGTTGCCGATTGGATCCCTGTCTTCACAACAGCCAGATACGCGCCAGTGGCAAATTGAATTGAGCTTACCCAATGGTGTGGTTCTGAATATGAGTACCGGCGGATAATGCTCACGGCCAGT